>DASQJI010000222.1:0-3128 GCA_035631175.1 Parafilimonas sp. | reverse complement strand
CATTTTTCAGCTACGTATTAAAGGACTGCAGCCAGTATTGGCACATCCTGAGCGATACAATTATTACCTGGGAACACCCGATCAATACGATCGTTTTTTGGATCTCGGATGTCTTTTGCAAATAAACATTCTTTCGCTGCTGGGCTACTATGGCGAGCCCGTTAAAAACACCGCACAAAACTTGCTGAAGAAAAAAATGGTGTCGTTGGTTGGCACCGATATGCATCATGAGAACCATCTCAAAGGGCTTAAAAGCCTCGCTTCAAAAAAAAGTTTTTATAAGCTTTTTGAGGGGGCGGAGATGAGGAATAAAGAGCTGTTGTAGGTTCGGGGTAACTCGGGAGACTAAACGTTAACGGAGAAAATATTCAATAATCAATGCTCAATATTCAATGCACATTGATGACAACATGCCGGAAATTCTTCCTCGAATTTGAACATTGATTATTGATTGTTGAATATTGAGTGTTTCGGAATTTTAAACATTTAGCGGAGCAAAATATTCAATATTCAATTCTCATTGGTTACTCAACTTCCCAATCTTTCCGTTTAAGCGACTGAAATGGAATCGATCATGAAAGAATAAATTGATTTCGGATGGAAGAATTTATTTATTGGCCTCTAAAATTATTTAGAGCAGATGCCCCGTCGGCGCCGGGCATGACGGCGTTGTAGTTGCCATATGTTCCGGCAGCAAACAGCTTAACAGAATTTTTCGTGGTCAATCTTAATAGCACAACGCGTTCATTGTTGAATTGAATATTGAGTGTTTCGGAATTTTAAATGTTTAGCGGAGCAAAATATTCAATATTCAATTCTCAATATTCAATGCTCATTTGATGACGATGCTGGAAAATTCATCCTCCAAAAATTGAACATTGATTATTGATTGTTGAATATTGAGTGTTTCGGACTCTTAAACGTTGAGTGGCTAAAATAAAAATATTCAATATTCAATGCTCAATTTTTAATGCTCATTTAACGACACGATGCTTGAAAATTGTACCTCCAAAAATTGATCATTGAAAATTGATTGTTGAACATTGAAAAAACTCCTACGGTGTGCTGCTCAGCTTCCCGATCTTTCCATCTTTTCCCGCCAGGAAAACTCCACTTCCATTTTTCGCCTTCGCACAAACATTATAGCTGTCGCTTGAAATAAGCTGCCAGTTAATTCCTCCATCGTTCGAAATATCTACACCAGACGTTCCGCAGCAAAGCAATTTATCATCTGCAAAAAATGTCACGCAGCTCCGATAGCCGTGAGGCGGTGTTTGAATCACAGGTGAAAGAAGCTGATCACCATTAATAGTAAAGACCTGTACATTATTTCGCGCCAGTGAATCGTTCGAAAAATCTCCGCCCACAATCACAAGCCGGCGAACCAAAGGGTCTATTGCTATCGAATTCGCGCCCTGTGAATCCTTACCTTGAATAATATTAAGATCCACCGGTGCACCTGCAAAGAACAATCTCGATTTCTTCCCCCCGGTTACAAAAAAGATGTTTGCATTTCCTTTACCGCCCGTAACCTTTACGTTGGATCCGCTGGCTGCAAAAAAAGCTTCCCCTTCCGCAGCAGCGTAAACATTTTCTTCCGGCTTTAAGCTGCGCCATTTATCGCCGGAATTTCCGGTTGTCGCGACGAACAATTTATTATCAACCGGGTCGCCTACAACAATACCGTTTTTCTCATCCACAAAATCCATCGCGTCCAAAAACATTCCCTTCCTCGAATCACCAAACACTTGTTTCCATGTTTTTCCGCCGTCTTTTGTCTTTAAAATAACAGCAGGCTCAGACACTGCCATAACTAAAGCTGTGTTTGCATTGAAGGCCTCAATATCCCTGAAATCTCTTTGCTCGTAACCTGTCACCGTCATCCACTCGAAACTCTTCCCTCCATCTATACTTCTCGCCACCTGCCCATTGCTGCCGCTTGCCCAGACAATGTTGTCATCAACAACACTTAAGCCGCGCAGGGAAGTTGTTTTGCCGCTGGCCAGTAGCTCGATCTTTTGGCCTGCCGCAATTGACATAAGCGAAATTAAGAAGAGCGCCAGGATAAGAGATTTCATA
Source organism: Parafilimonas sp. (assembly GCA_035631175.1). Lineage (GTDB taxonomy): Bacteria > Bacteroidota > Bacteroidia > Chitinophagales > Chitinophagaceae > Parafilimonas. Next base: position 1,049 of record DASQJI010000222.1, on the reverse strand, counting down.
GTTGAGTTTGTTAAGCAAGGTTCATACCGCTTTTGCAATTAAATCCAGATAAAAATTATTCGCAAGTTGATAGTTATGAACAGCAAGTGTATTAATCTGTACAACCGGATTTTCTGAAAACCTTAAATTGCTTTGCCGGCCGGTAATGTTATTTTTGCCCGTTTTTGATGGATGGGTTTGCAGATCAAATTCTGCGTCAAATAAATTTTGAAAAAGAAGAGACCGGCAGTAAAACATCATTGGATTTAACGATCATTCATGGCAGAAGTAAAAGATAAGATCTTGTTTGATTATACAGAAGAAAGTATTCGCAGCCTCGATTGGCGGGAACACATACGGCTGCGCCCGGGCATGTACATCGGTAAACTTGGCGATGGCTCTTCACCTGACGATGGTATTTATGTGATGATCAAAGAAGTAATTGATAATTGCATTGACGAGTATACGATGGGCTATGGCAAGCATGTCGATATTAAAATCGAGGGCAAAACGGTAACCGTTCGCGATTATGGCCGTGGTATCCCCCTCGGCAAAGTGGTCGACGTAGTCAGTAAGATAAACACCGGCGCTAAGTACGACAGCAAAGCTTTTCAAAAAAGTGTGGGGTTGAACGGTGTGGGTACGAAAGCAGTAAATGCACTGAGTAATTATTTTAAAGTTGACAGTTATCGTGAAGGGAAGATGAAGACTGCTGAGTTTGAGAAAGGTGTTTTGATAAAAGAATACAAAGAAGGCAAAACGGGTGAGCAAAACGGCACGCTGATCACATTCATTCCCGACGACACCGTGTTCACCAATTTCAAGTTTAACTACGACTATCTTGAAAATCAACTTTGGAACTATTGCTATTTGAACGCGGGGCTTGTTATTACGTTGAACAATAAAAGATTTGTAAGCAAGAACGGATTGCTCGACCTGCTGCAACGAAAGACCAACCCGGACGAACTCAGATATCCTATAATTCATTTGAAAGCTGAGGATATAGAAGCTGCTATTTCACATCACAGTGATTACGGTGAAGACATTTTTTCCTTTGTCAACGGTCAGTA
>DASQJI010000221.1:0-4130 GCA_035631175.1 Parafilimonas sp. | reverse complement strand
CTCGAAGAAAGGTCAGGAGACTATTGCGCATTGCGACTTGGTTTCAGGCAAATAAAAGGAATGCGCCACGAGGATGCAGAAGTGTTGGTATCCGCTAGAAAAAATATCTTCAGCACAATTAATGAACTACTCGATGCAGGCCTGTCCTTAGCAGCCCTGGAAAAGCTTGCGGATGCGGATGCCTTCAGGTCGTTAGGACTCGACAGGCGGCGCGCATTATGGGAGATCATTGCGTTGCGCGACAGTCCACTTGGTTTATTCAAAGGACATCATTCAGAAACTGCAGGAGAAAACGATCCATCCCTTCCGGAAATGTCGTTGTCTGAACATGTTGTTCAGGATTATGGAGCCACTTCGCTTTCTATAAAAGCACACCCGGTGAGTTTTATTCGCGACAAACTGAAAATGCTCCACATCATATCAACAAAAGAACTGAGTTATGCTAATGATGGTGATATCGTTAAAGTAGCCGGGCTTGTGCTGGTAAGACAACGGCCGGGAACTGCAGGAGGTATCTGCTTTATTACGATCGAAGATGAAACCGGGACTGCTAACCTCGTTGTATTTCGAAATTTATTCGAGAATGTCTATCGAAAACAAATTCTACAGGCGAAATTACTGATGGTACAAGGTAAGCTTCAAAAAGAGGGTGAAGTAATTCATGTGATAGTCAGCCACTGTGAAGACTGGTCAAAGTTATTGCGCAGTTTAACCACAAGTAAAAGCAACGATCTCCCCTTACTTACACTATCGCGTGCTGATGAGCACAGTGGTCTTCCTTTTGAGTCTCTGAATAAAAAAACACAAATACGTGAAATCGCGCAGGAACAACTGTTCCCCGGAGCAAGAAATTTCAGGTAAAGAAAAGGCTCCTTCCAGTTCAAATGTTGGGATCTTGTTTTGTTAAACGCTGAAATCATTTGCGGCATAGCATTTCAGCCATTAACGTTGTTGCAAAAGATTGAAAGATTTATTTTATTAACTCCAAAAAGAAAATACATTTGTTGGTTCCTATCAAATTTAAAAAATTAAAACAATTATGAACAAGGCTGAACTGGTTTCTAAAATTGCTGAAGACGCAGGTATTGGTAAATCACAGGCAAACGCGGCAGTTGATTCTTTTGTGGATGCTGTTACGAAAACACTCAAATCCGAAGGCAAGGTTACCCTGGTTGGATTCGGGACGTTTTGCATTTCAAGGCGTAAAGCACGCACGGGTCGTAATCCCAAGACGGGGGAGTCAATTAAGATAAAAGCCAAAAAAGTAGCCCGTTTTAAAGCAGGGAAAGAACTGGCAGCTAAATTATAGTACTCTATTCCTGGGAAAGAGCTAACAACCTCTCCTTTCAAACTTCACAACATTTTTTCATCCGGATAAAATCATCAAAAATTATGGGTCGCGGCGATAAGAAAACAAAACGAGGAAAAATTTTTAAGGGTTCTTTTGGAAAGAGCCGACACGCAAAACCAGCGAGAGCAAAAAAAGCGAAACCGACTAAAGAAGATCAAGATACCCAGGCATAAATGAAGGTGATGTTGCTATGGTGCAAGCCTGTCAACCTTCCAACTCCCGTCAGCGATTTTGGTGTACTGTATGCGATCGTGTAAACGGTTGATACGGCCCTGCCAGAATTCGAATCTCCAAGGCATTACCCGGTAACCTCCCCAGTGGGGTGGCCGGGGAATGCTGTTTTTAAATTCCTGCGCATATCGCTCAGCATTTGCTTCAATCACGGTCCTGCTTTCAATCACCTGGCTCTGCGGCGACGCCCATGCGCCTATGCGGCTTCCTTCAGGTCTCGACAAAAAATATTCGTCACTTTCTTCCGAAGCAATTTTTGTTACCACACCTTCTATCCTTACCTGCCGTTCTATTTCCTTCCAAAAAAAAAGTAATGCCGCGTTGGGATTTTCAGCCAACTCGTTACCCTTGTTGCTTTTGTAGTTTGTGAAGAAAACAAATCCTCTTTCATCATATCCTTTCAATAAAACGATCCTTGCCGAAGGCATCCCAGCGATCGTTGAAGTAGCGAGTGTCATTGCATTTGGCTCAAGGATCTCGCTATTTAAAACATCGTGCCACCACTTCGTAAATTGATCAAAAGGATTTGAAGCAATATGTTGCTCATCGAGAGCATGCAAGCTGTACTCTTTGCGTATATCCGCGATCTTTTTTTCGGAGGATCCTTCTTTTCCAAAAAAGCTATGCATATGCGGAGCTTTAGTTTACCAGCGTGCCGACATTCAAACCTTCGATCACTTTAAAAAGGTTACCCGGTTTGTTCATGTCAAAGACTATGATGGGCAGGTTGTTTTCCATGCAGAGCGTAAATGCAGTCATGTCCATTACCTTCAGGTTTTTCAAAATACATTCCTGGTAAGTGATGGTTTCATATTTTAATGCGGCGAGATCCAACTCAGGATCTGCCGTATAAATGCCGTCCACCCGTGTGCCTTTTAAAATAACTTCCGCCTTTATTTCTAAAGCCCGAAGAGAGCCCGCCGTGTCTGTGGTAAAATATGGGTTGCCTGTGCCTGCTGCGAAGATTACCACCCGCCCCTTCTCCAGGTGACGAATGGCTCGCCGGCGGATATATGGCTCCGCAACCTGTTCCATTTTTATGGCACTCAGTAAACGCGTATCAACGCCTATGCGTTCAAGCATGGCCTGCATAGCCATACCGTTGATACTAGTAGCCAGCATTCCTATGTAATCGCCGTGGGCGCGTTCAATACCGCTTTCACTCTCGTTGGCGCCGCGATAAATATTTCCGCCTCCAATTACCAACGCCACCTGGACACCTACCTCCGTGATACGTTTTATATCCAGCGCATACTGCTCGATGATAGCTCCATTAAACGGCTCAAACCCATCATCACTATTTCCCATTAACGACTCTCCGGAAAGTTTTAGCACAATGCGTTTATACCTGGGAAGCATGCAGTAGATTTTGTGATTCCGATTAGATTGACGGCCTGCAAATTAACCTGATTTTTTTTACATCAGCCAAGTTTTGCTGCAACCTACATATTGCAAACAAGACGTTTCTTTGCCCAAATTGCTGTTATATGAATAATGCCACGATGTATTATAGTGATTACCTGCATCTCGATAAAATTCTGACCAGCCAGGAACCTGTCAGTTTTAAAGAAAACAATATTCCGGCACATGATGAAATGCTTTTTATCATTATTCATCAGTCGTATGAATTATGGTTCAGGCAGATCTTGTTTGAACTGGCGTATGTTTTAAAGGTGTTCAGCAAAGAAAAAATAAATGACAACTCAGAGGATTTGAATCTCGTTGCGCATCGCCTGGGCCGCGTCATCAGGATACTGGAATTGCTGAACCAGCAGGTGGGCATCCTCGACACGATGACGCCACTTGATTTTTTAGAATTTCGGAATTTACTGATTCCTTCCTCTGGCTTTCAAAGCGCCCAGTTCCGCTTGATCGAGGCTGTACTCGGTTTGCAAATGGACATTCGCCACCAGCAAGACTACTATAAACGAACGAATGCCGGCGGATTTAGCCAAACAGACCTTGAGAAGATAAATCAAACTGAAGCTTCGGAAAACCTTTCCCACCTGGTAAATAAATGGCTCGAGCGTATGCCTTTTTTTGAGGAACAGTTCTGGATCAACTATCATCCGATCGGAAATGCGGACGGCACCGGTCATGTGTTTTGGAATGATTACAGGCAGATATATAAGGAAGGCCTGAATGAAAGAGAAACACTGAAAATCGTCGATTTTGACTACGTGTTTTTTAACAAGATCCCTTTAAATACCGAACCCGAAACACTGCAGTCATTGCGCGGGACATTTTCTCCGAATGCGCTTCGCTCCGCCTTGTTCATCATGCTTTACCGGGATTTCCCGGTGTTTCAAACGTCTTACCGTGTTTTAGATTCGCTCATCGAGATCGATCACTTATTGAGCAACTGGCGTCATAAGCATTTGATCATGGTACGAAGAATGATCGGCATGCGCGTTGGAACCGGTAACACAACCGGCGCCGGTTACCTGGAAGGTGCGCTCAATAAACATTATATCTACCGCGATATTTCCGGTCTTTCCACGTATCTCATTGAAAGAAGAAATCTACCCAGGCTGCCGGATGAACTGAT
>DASQJI010000220.1:0-3323 GCA_035631175.1 Parafilimonas sp. | reverse complement strand
ATGATGGTGATGATGCAAAATAACATTCACCCATCGGCCTCGTTAAAGCATAATAAGTATTGCTGATCTTCCCTTCGAACAAGAGCATATCCTTATTCTGATGATCAAGCACAACACCGCAATTCTTGTAGTTCAAGCCATCATCGGAAACATATAACATCGTTGAGTGTCTTTCTGAACTTACACAACAGGTAGTCATATAGTAACGGCTATCGATAAACGATATCCTGGCATCTTCGATCCCATATTCCTGGCTAGTGAACTGAGGAGCAATTATTTTATCGTAATGGACATGCGTGATTGAGCTGCCGTCTTCATTCAACTCAACTGGAAGCAACCATGATAAAGAAGTTAGTGCAAACACCGGGAAAGCATAATCATTTATTCTGAATTTTCGTGGGTCAAGCATATTCACATTTTCCAGCGGCCATGCGTCCCTAACAAATCCATTTTCTTCATCCCATCTTATTGAATGCACTGTGCCCTCTACAACGGGATCAGATAGTGCTTCTGCAACGCGGACCATGATGAGCAAATTTCCATTCGGTAAACGGCAAAGACCGGGATTGAAAGCGCCTAAAACATAAGTGGGTTCTTTCAAACATTTTCTTAATGGTGAAAAAGACAGGTCTACATCATCGGGTGTAAATATTAAATGGTCAGATTTTATAAAACTATTTTTCATTTGAGTACTCCGTTTGAGAATGCGTTGCAAATTCCTCGTGCCCCGGAATGACAAGCGAACCGTGTCATGCCGGCGAAAGGAAGTATCTGCAATGCAGTGTGCCAAGTCAGCAAACCATCGTGAACGCCCTTAATTAAAAACATCACTACTTTTTATATTTATCCAAAGCCGTCTTTATCGCTGGCACCTCTTCCACCTTTTGTAATGTGAGCAAAGCCTCAATAGTTGACTCAGCACCAGAATTACGATTTACGCCCGTTGCTGAAAAGATAGCATCAAAGCAACGACCGGTGGCGGTATCATACATATTCATCGCAGGATCATTCGCTCCCAACAGCCACGCCGCAATATGACCGGCTATGTCTGCATATTTATCATCGAGCGTTTCCTTATATGCTTCAGCGGCCGCGAAAAACATGGGCTCGATGCCGTACGCTATTTGGTCGTAATCATTTTCAGATAATGTTTGATAGGTGCTGCCGCTTTTCGACAACGAAAAGGAAGACTGAAATCCGTTTTGCAGTAGCCATGGATAAAAATTATCCACTTCAACAAATGCTTTGGTTTTATAAGTTTCGTCATTCAAAAATGCAGAAGCGTTCATCAGCGCATAAGCCTGCAGGTTGCCGTAAGCATGCCACGTATCCTCCCAACTTAAAAAAGGTCCGTAAGGATAATTCGATCCATCACCTGCCTGCATTAATGCAACTCCGTCTGCGAGTTTTTTTACATAGTCCTTAACGACGGCGTCATTGTGAAGAGCATAATACGAGATCAAACCGATGATCATGAGCGAAGCCTGGTCTGTTCCACTACCCGCCGGCAACCATTCGGGCACGGTAATTCCATTTACAACTTTTGTGGTTTGGGGGAGAGGGACAAAATCTCTTTTAATATTAGCAACCAACTTTGTAATGGACGCATCCATTTCAGCGGCGAGCGATGGGTCAATGTTTTTTATCCGTGGATAAGCTTCTGTAAGCGCTTGGAGGGCGCGCCACGACCACCAGTTTGGATTATCAACACTCGTTGCACCTGCCTTATTGATCAACCCGTTAGTAAATAAAAAATTGTAAAAATATCCGTTGGCCGATTGCATCTGGAGCATGAACTTGACCAGGTTGATCGCTTTTCCCTGCGAGGATGTGTCTGAAGAAAAATTTTTGCTGCGTATGTAAACAAGGGTTGCCCTGGATACATCATCAACACAACTGAATCCTTCGCCTGACGCTTCCACGAGATGATAATCGGGGGCTTCTGAATAAATATAAATGCCCGCAGCATTTACCCCATTTGGAAATGTGAGCGGCGTGTATAAGTAATTAAGATGACTTAAATTGATCAGTATTGTGTCAGGCGGAGGTGGTGGTGGCTGGCTCGTCGACGATTTTGTGCAGGCAAGTAAAATAAGCCCTGTTGTACACAAATAAAATACGCTGGCTATTCTTTTCATAAATCAGTTTTGAGATTTCATTGCATTTAATATTTCATCTAATTCAATTGTGGCGAATCCGGTGGCAGAATCAGACACTGCGTACGGAATTATCAATACGTTTCCGTGACGCATAAAACCGCATGTATACACTACATTCGGGACATAACCTTCGCGCTCGTTCGCATCTGCTTCAACGAGCGGCTTATCCAATCTTCCAATGATGCGCGACGGGTCTTGAAGATCGAGTAAAATAGCACTGATCACATAGGTGCGCATTATGCCAACACCATGCGTAAGCAATAGCCATCCTTTATCAGTTTTAAGAGGTGATCCGCAGTTGCCTAATTGCACAAGTTCCCAGATGTAAAGAGGCTCCATCAGCGTTTTAAATTCGTCCCACCTGTAGAGATCATCTGAGAACATGATATTGATCTTTTCTCCTCCCTGTCTTGATACCATCGCATATTTGCCATTCACTTTTTCAGGGAACAATGCCATGCCTTTATCGTATACAGCGGCGCCATACAACGTTCGAATCTTAAATTCATTGAAGTCGGTTGTTTCCAAAAGCTGGGTTTTAATGTTCTTGCCGTCATAAGCAGTATACGTACCATAATAACAACTACGTCCCTCATCCGTAAATTTTACCAGCCGAACATCTTCCATGCCCATCCTCTCTGCCTTTGCATTTGGGAAGATTACTTTTTCATTAATCGGCAAATCCAAAGAAAGTTCGAGATCATAATTCGAGTCCAGTATTCTCTCAATTATTGCAATCGAGTTTTTGGATGGATCTTTAATTTCCAATGATTTTAAAATGTGGACTGCCTCTGCTGCAGAAAATGAATCGGGCAGCATATCTAAAATGCGTTCATCAAAACCCGGCATTGCTGCGACAAATTTTGTAATAAAGTCTTTAGTATATTGGGTGGTAGGGTTTTTTTGCAGGCATGTAAAATACCCCGAAGCGCTGTCCAACGTAACATTGACTTTATCATCTACAATACCCGTTTGAAAAACGATTGAAGAAATATGCCCCTCGCCTGTTGCCCGGAGGCTCATTAAAAATCTTTGTTCTCCCGGTTTTAAACCCTGTTGATCCGGATGAGGAACAATAGAAGGGTTGAACAATGCTGCCGCCTGTATTGAATATTCTTTTGTAAAAAAGGCTCCGAGCAATAATTTTTTTGGATATGAAAAATG
>DASQJI010000219.1:0-5828 GCA_035631175.1 Parafilimonas sp. | reverse complement strand
AAACACATCTAAAATTTAGAGCACGGAGCATTCGGATAAGCCATCCGGCCACATGAAGATCCAGCAGGATGTAACTTACGAACTCTTTGTCTCTTTTCCTTCAAAGAATCCAAAGAACCGACTGAAAGTTAGCATACCTGTCACCAATGCGCCAAGATAAGCAATGATCTTGTTGTAAGTCTCTGCCTGCGTGATGAGCAGGAATGCTAAAATTGCAATGATAATGATCATCAAAGGCACCCGTAACCGGTTCCAATGGCCACTGTCTTTTATTTGGTTCTGGATCTTTGTGGCTTCTATATTGCCAATGGAAGTAAGTATAAAATTGCAGAAACTTTTATTAAAGAGTCGCAGTTTCCTGTCCTGGTCTCTAATAATTAATCCCTTACTGATAAGCATACCCAGGTTATAAAAATCGCAGGAATTTACAAGTCCATCTTCAGCAAGATCATAAAGCAAAAATTTCTCTTCCTTCGTAAGCGAATGCCAAATGTGCATGTAATAGTTCTGAACAAGCAATTGAAATCTGTATGACTGCGCATCGAAATCATAGCCCGAATCATCATTGGTTGACATGTTTGCCAACTCACTCGTTACAAAATCATTCATTGCAAAATCATTCAATGACGATTTCTGTTCCGGTGTGAGTGAATCTGACATACGCATATAATAGTTTTTGACAGTCGTTTCCCACCGCCGCAAGTTCATGTCCAAAGTTTCATCTGGATCGTCTTTGATTGAGAAGCTTTTCAACTGGTTTTTAGTAAACTCATGCAGTGCCATTTTCTGTTCTTCAGTGAGCGAATCGGACATGTGGATATAATAATTTTCGACAACCGATTCGAACTTGCTCTTGGCCGGTGATGATTGATCCTTGTCAGCCCGTGGCTTTTTGAAGATATTCTGAAAACTCTCCAGGAAATGACCATATCGAAATTCTGCCAGCAACTCTCTATTTGCTTCATTGATAGCAATATCGTTTTCCTCAATTTGTTGTAGATCGAAGTTTCTCGGCAGGGGCCATATCAAGACGCGAAAATGTCCCAGCAAAATAGCCCATCGCTCAATAAATTTTTCGAAGTCATCTGTATCTCCGTTAGGCTTTGAAGCGTGTAAAGAATCCAGGAAGCCTGTGGGGTGGATAGTTGACAGAATAATAATGTGCGGTTTATTCTCCAGGGTCATTAACTTCTCAAGCAACCTCAACTTAAAGCAATTTTCTTCCTCATCATTAAAATTATATTCAAAATTGTTTATTACAATGGCATGGTAATCGCGAAGCGATTCCTCGTCGATGAGAAAGTTTAGCTCTTTCTTCTCGTCTTTTCCAACTTTTTCATACGCTATCTTTATCGGGTTCCGTACGTCCTTCTTTTCAATCTTTTTTTCAGCACTCTCTTCTTGACCGGCCTTTTCTTCACCAGTGGTTCTGGTTAGCATATCGAATGCCCACCATTTTTCTTTCACCCTGGTTCCGATCTCTTTCATTTTGCCCGACCCCGGCGGACCAATGATAAACAAAAGTCCGTTTTCGCGAAACGTTTGCTGATCAACCTGTTGCCACCTGGCAAGATCCGGAAGATTCACGGCAAACATCGTCTTAATGATGTACCGTAAAACGAAATAAAATACGATCAAGGCGATTAAAAGCAACAGCCAAAAAGAAAATCCATATTTATCGAAAAAACGCGGGAACGTGTAATTCAGTGGATGAGAGGTTACCACCAGGTATTTGCCGGGAATCTTAGTAGACACATAAGTGGTGGTGCTTCCGCCATGAGGACTGGAATGTTGGGGCTCAGCATTAAATCGAATAAATGAATCCAACGAAGGGTGCAGATGTAAATTATTCTCCTTTGCAGCAATGGAGTTTTGGTAGAACCGAAAAACGTTTAACAGCAACGTTGTCAACGAATCTTTTATAGTGATTTTTTCACCGCCATCCTTGTCGGCGAAAGAAGCGTTCTTTAAATACATGTCTTGTATCCATGAACCATCGTTGTAAACTCCCTTTATAAACGACGCATTGCAAAACGTTTTATTCCCCGCGGTAAAGAGCAACGTGTTAACGTTCGCATTCACGTTACGATCAGCGTTGAGTGTGTCTTCAGTAACTGCAGTCGAAGTGTCGTTTGAGGAAGTCAATCTTCCATCGTCTTTATGAACTGTGTCTTCAACACGAACCAGCGCGTTGTCTGTTCTTAGCCACAGGCTGTCGTCGTAGCCATGAAATTTATCCATAAACCTGCTCGCGAAATCCACCTGCCGGTAAGTGGTCAACAAGTTTTGCTCGTAATTATAATCAAGCGTATACAGGAAGATCACCGGGATGCCGCTGGAAATGATCAGCTTTGTGATAGCCATTAGCGTGAAACTGTCACTGTATCTCAGTTTGTTTTTTATCGATGGGTTGGTCTCGCGTGCTGTAACCCGCGATTTTAAATCGAAAGGTTTGCCTGGTGTTGATTGCCTATAGTTGAACGATTGCGCCAGGAATTGCACGAGGGGATTGTCACCAGGCATGAATGTTAAGTAAAAAGCCAACAGCACGATAAAGGCAACTGCCTCAAACCCAAAAAAAGGTGAGAGCACCGTATCCAAAACAAAATAAGCAACAATGTTGAGCAAAACGAGCAGCACGATCATCGTTTTTGTGGTAGCCTCTTTATACTTCTTGAATACTTTATATTCAAACCTTTTATTTTCTTCACTCTTGTATTTGATTATGTAAAGGGAATTCAGAAAAATAGATATCCACGTAACACCGGCCGGCAGGATAAAAAACAGGTTTGCGAAATCAGAAGAGGGATAAAATAGAAGCAACAATACAATGACAGCAATATGCGCAATACTTGCTCTCAGATATATTGGATGGAACGATTTTTTCGGCCATATCCAGTCAGTTATAAAGCCCCTCCTGGTAAGAAAAGATCTTTTTGCGGAGAAAAATACCACAGCAATTGCCTCGATCACGAAGTACAAAAAGAGCAACAAGAACATCGAAATCGTAAAGCTGTAGATCTCCGTGTCTTTTGTTTCCTTATAAACAGCATCTGATAAAATGACAATGTTATATGGTAAGCCGGTCATTGGTTCCACACGCGTATTGTATTCCTTGCCGTAATAATCGGTAACAAAAACATCCGTGGTGTGCGCCGCAATGGAACTCATCAGCCTGCTGCTATTTGAGAACTCTTCTCTGAGATTCTCATTCAGATTGCGTGTTTTGTCTGAGTGATAAAGCACGTTGCCGGCGTTGTCGATAATGGCAAATAAATATCCAACAGGCATGATTACGCTGTCCAGTGCCTTTACGTTAAAAGAAAGATCCACCACGGCGAGGTTACGATCCTTCAAGCATGATACAGTTGAAATCTGCGTTCTGAATGTTCCTGTCGTCCAGGAAACTACCTGGTCAAGATAGAATGGCTTTGACGTGTCGTTATCGAGAAAATAGAAGTTATGATCCTTTGCATTAATGAAATAATTTCTTTTCGAAAGGTCCGCGTGCGGTGCGTTGATGCTGTCTTTTGTCCAGTTGTATAGTTCCGTGCCGTCATTGCTGAGCCAGAAGACCTGGTTAAAGCTTATAGAATTTGAAATACTGTCCAATCGCTTTTTTGTCGTGCTGTCAAGTTTTCCAGAAAAAGTTTTGGATGGATTCATTTTTCCCACACCAACCTTTTTTTTATTCGCGACGTTCGCCAGGTCTGTGAAAAGCCTTTTCTTTTCCATTAATGTGTCGTACTGGTATAACCGGTCACGGGCAACACGAACTTCATTTGTAAACGCCTGCGTAATGCTGGCGGCCAAATTCTCTTTGCATCCCGGCGTATCGCGGGCGCGAAACGGCACGTTGTACCGGAAAAATGTAAAGAATAGCAGCGACATGAGCAGCATCGCTACCATTAGCGAAAATCCTCCATCAAGCAATGTGAGCCTGTTTTGATTCCCCATGTGCAGCAATTTCAGCCATGGGAATGCAACAATTATCGCCAACGAAACAGTCACCAGTAAAAGCACGATCGCCGCCGAAAGCTGTTTCTTTTCGTTCTCATATCTCGTTGCAGAGAGTAGCCCGGCAAGGATCCAATCGTTCTTTTTATCGAACATGAGCGGTTGCAGGAACATTTTGTATTGAGTGCCGCCGATCTGCTGGTCGCGAATACCGGACGAAGAAATACCATTGCCTGTACCTCGAAGGAGCGAATCAGATGTATAATTCCTTATGCCGGTCGGAAACGTTTCATAAACGACCTGGTTTTGACTCAGTAAAACATATTCGTCAAAAACATTATTAACAAGCACCGGTTGGATAAATTGATCAAACCTGTAATGCATTGAGATCCTGAAAAGGTGCTGACGCGCACCATCGCCGATAATTCTTTTAAGTATTATCTCAAATTGTTGCTTCTGATAGTCAACTTTAATGCGTCCGACCGGGTCTTCATCAGTACCTGTGATAGATCCCGTGCTATCGGCACTTCTGTCACTTGCTTTGTATTTCTTTAAAACGGAATCCGGTTCCTGTCGAATGTTATCTAAAATAAAGTTGGCTTTGGAATAATCACTTATATATTTCTTCAGTGCTTTCGGGTTTGCCGTTTTGTGAGATTCAATTAGAAGATCGAGTAACGCAACGCTGTTGTCGATCTTATCATGAATGTTTTGATCGATCCGCTGCAAAACACGGAAACGTTGATTTTTAATTTCCTGCTCATTGCCCGGCAGGTATACAAAAAGGTAGTACGTTATGAGTGCAGCAACCGATATTAGAGTGATGAATATCGGGGCGCGGTTTCGGTTTGCAGCGAGCAGCTTTCCCATAAATTTTGCTTTAGTTTCTTTGGCAACGAATCAGGCGCGATACTTTTCCGATTGAGTACGTTATCGAGTTAGCTATTCTGAGCAATACAACGTATCTTCTGTTGCACAAATACGACGCAAATGCCGGCCTATGGATTCGTCTGTTACTAGTAGGTTTCAGAGGGAACGGTAAACCAAGTTAAAAACTTTTCGGCAAATTGGCAAGAAGCATCATCGGCATATTTTCCGGCCACTTATGTAACATTGACAAATCGCTTTGAGGCAGTCACATTTATTTCTCCAAATTGTAAGCGAACAGAAACTTTGGTGTCAATCCATCTTTTCAATGACTATTTCAGTTCAGTTTGATTTCAGATGATTGATTAGTATATTTGACAATACCTCTCCACGTAACCCAACTTTTTATGAGAAAATTCATACTCCCCATCGCAGCATGCTTCGTTTGTTCAGCCATCTCAAGCCAGGATCTGCAGTTTGTCGAAAATAAAGGTCAATGGGACCAGCAGGTTAAATTCAAAACGTTGATCGGAGCGGGGGCAGTATTTCTTCAGCAAAATGGTTACCGGGTAATTTTGAACAACCCGAAGGAACTCGTCGCGATTTCAAACTATTTGTCCGGACATACGACAGGTAAGGCTGAGGTTAATAAATTGATCCTGCATTCGCATGCTTACCAGGTTGCATTTCTCGGCGCCGCTGCCAACCCTGACATTGTCACCGAAGGTGAACTTGAAACATACAATAATTATTTTGTAGGAAGTGATCCTTCTAAATGGACAAATCATTGCCGGATCTTTAACGTAATAACTTACAAGAATGTTTATCCAGGGATCGATGTGCGATACTACACGCAAAACCATCATTTGGAGTACGATTTCGTCGTACACCCGGGAGCCGATATCCGCAAAATCAGGATGAGGGTGGACGGAGTCGATGAATTGAATCTCAGCAATGGCGACTTGGTGGTAAAAACTTCGGTTGGAGAAGTGCAGCAAGAAAAA
>DASQJI010000218.1:0-4624 GCA_035631175.1 Parafilimonas sp. | reverse complement strand
TGTGTTGAAAAGAAAATGTGGATTCAGTTGCGAGCGCAGGTATTTCAATTTGAAATTCGCATTATCCTTCTCCAAATTTTCAAGTGTTTCTTTTTCATCCAGCGCCTTTTTGATAAAGTAAATGCCAATGGCCATCGACATATTGATCACACTCCACAAATTCTCCCTGATGATGGTACCGTCCGTATACGTAAAGTATGATTGCTCTGCCGGAGACAGCGAAAACTTCAGTATAAGCGAGTAAATTGAAAATAATACAAGCTGCAGACTGATCAAAAACAGTACACTTAACGCGAAAAACTGAACGTACTTTCTTTGAAACAAAAACCTTGGCACAATCGTCATCGAGTAGAACAGATAAGCTGGCAGTACAAGTAGGTTGATGAGCAACACCACAGCCCACGTTTTCGCATCGTGCAGGAAAATGGTGAGGCTGCTTACAAGTGGATTCATTAAACCAAGCAGTATCCAATAGAGTATCTCAATCCTGTATGGTCGCTTGACCGGCCGGTCATTATCAAATTCCATTTTGGGCGTTTCTGGCCACTAAGCTACTCGCTTCAATTTACTTGCATACATCAATTCGACAAACAGCTAAATAAATTCGATGAAAATTTTTGACATAGAACACGTTGAGGAACCATTAGTCAAAGAGCTTGCATGTGAGGCAATCGAGGTTAGTTCCATCCATGTTAACGATATAAATATTTGATTGAGGCCACCGTCCTTTTATTATAGCGATCCTTTTACCGTCGGGAGAAACCCGGCAACCAAAACTCCCCTGTGTGCCCGGAACAAACCGCTTATGCGTGCCATCCGTGTCAATTAACGCTGTTTGGCGTTCCGACTCGTCATTCGAAAATGGGATCGAACAGGTGTAGCTGATCGTTTTGCCACCTGGCAGCCAACCCGGGTACGTATTATGTAACGTATCATCAGTGATCTTCATTTCTTTCCCAAATTTTACGTCGAGTGTAAAAATCTTATCTCGCTGATCTCCAACTTCACGGTAATAAACAATTTCGTCACCTCCCGGTGCCCACACCGGATCAAAATATCGTGCGGTGTCAAAAGTAACTTGATGCACGTCACCTCCATTTGTGTTCATCACAAAAAGGTGCCGACCGCTGCCTTTGTCAGAAGAGAAGCATACCTTTTTACCATCGGGCGAAAACGTTACACCGCTGCTTCTTACTGTGTCATTAGTTAACCTGGTGGTGTCACCTGTTTGCGTGTTCATTAACCAGATGTCAAAACCATGCGGTGAACTATTCCGTTTCGAATACGCGATGGTTTTGCCATCGGCAGACCATGCAGGAAATACTGCTCCCGGAATTTTTCGTTGAATGGTTTTTCGGTGGATGTCGATAATGTAACCCTCATAACGCAGATTCGCCCCCGATTTCCTGATAATTTCCGCGCAAATGCTTTTTCCATCAGGCGACCACTCTGCATTTTGAAAAAAAACAGAGTCTTGCGCGAAAGCATGGAGACAGGCAAACAGAAGAATGGGAAACATCTTTTTCATAAACGAAGGTTGAGAAAAAATTTCTAATGACTCGACGTCTATTGTTTCAACCTGGTGATCTTATCCAACGCGCTTTGCCTTACCCGCTCTTTGAAATCCGCGTTCAGGTCTGTTGCTTTATCTAATTTTTCGAGGCATATCTCCGCATTTTTTATCGCCTCGGTTTTGTTGCCCGCAGCCTCGTAATAGTCACCAAGCCCGTCATAAGCATTGGGCGATTCAGGATACGATTCCACCATCAATTTAAAAGCTTCCAGCGCCTCCGGCAAACGATCATGCTGCATCAACCAATAAGCGTTTGCATTTAAAACGTCTTCCCGTATCACAGCATTCCAAAACGGATTGAATGTTGAATCTGCGCGATACCTGCCCCGTGCCTTCCGGAATTCAGCAACCGCTTTTTCTGATTGATGCGAATTCATCAGCCACATAAAATTTCTGTTCGTTAAAACAAACTCGCCCGGTTTTGCATATGACTTGTCAAAATTCTCTTTAAAAAAGTCAATCGTTTTATCAATGATCGCCCGAGCTTCGTCGGTGTTCGTTGTTATGTCGAATGCATGTGTGCCTTTTAGATAGTTGATGAGTTCTATGCGCATGTCCTGCATTAATGCCTGTTGCAAAAAATTCTCGATCCCCATATTTATGAACTGCGCATCCAATCCGCAACGCACCATCAACGTTGGGAGGTCTTGCCTTAATCTTCCCAAACTATCGGGAGCGCCATAATACACAACGAGGCTTTTAATAAATATTCGCGTTGAGTCCATGGCCAGTCGCATACCTACCCTTGTGTTCGCAGAACAGGTCCACATAGCGATCCTCGCTGTATCAATATTCAGCTGTGTTCCATTCGCCCGCACATAATCTATTAAGGATGCACCGTCTTCAAGGCCATTATTATTCCTTGCCTGGTAGTTTATGGCAATCATTCCTTTTGCGGCGATCAACCTTGCCCAATCTTTATACACGCGCCATAGGGGGATCGTCATTGAACCCACGCCATTATTAAAGATCACGACCGGCAACTTGGTCTTTTGGTCAAATAAGGGTGGATAATAAACATCCAGTGTTAACGACGTGTCATTTACTTTTTTGAAAAGAATATTTTGTTTTACCTGAACGGCAGCCATTTCAGGAACCTGGTAAATGATCGGCTCTGAAGGCACATCCTGGGCGTGCAAACGATCATTCAGAAAAAAGAATGGCACTAACAGTGCAAACAATCGTCTCATTGCTTTTTGAAATAAAGTAAGTGATTAACCCGGCGACTTCCTACCAATCCGATAAGACTATTACTACACGCGGCGGATCTGCGAATGTTGCTGCGAATTGAACCTGAATTGTGAAGGAGTTGATCCTTCCAGCTTCTTAAAGACACTATTGAATGAGGAGAGCGAATTGAAACCGCAATCGTACGCGATAGACGCGATCTTAAGATGATTGCGATTTGGGTCTGATAAATACTTCCGCGCTTCGGCTACTCTCTTCTGATTAATAAATTCATTAAATGATACATGGTATTGCTGATTCAGAACCTGCGAGAGATTGTGCTTCAGGCATGAAATGATGCCTGACAATTTTTCGATCGTCAATTCAGCGTCCAGGTAAACCTTATCAATATCCATGTTCTTTGCGAGGGCTGCTGATATTCTTTCCACTTCTTCCCCTTTAAGGCCTGAGTTATAATATTTCACCGGTTTGCTATGCGCTACCAAAGGTGGAATTACACGAAGGCGCTCGCCAGCATTGGCATTGCCATGAATGAGTTTGAATAATCTTGGTGTTTTAAAAGTCTCATAACTCAACCAATAAATGAACAGCGTGAGCAAACTGAACACCCATCTTACTTCCTGGTAATCCGGATAGTTTGTGTACAGGAAAAATAAAGTGACCGAGATGCAAACGGTAACAGCGAACGAAATGAAAGAAAGCTTTTTTAGGAAACGTCGCCTTGACAACGCTAGCTTATTTACATTTTTCTTGTCGGTCGCCATTTCGAAAGCAATGAGATGGTAAGTGATCAGGCTTATAAGTTGCAAAACCATTCTTGTGATGGGATGAAGCAGGAACATCATAAAGGGCGGCGGATACGTCTGCGGATCTGCAAAAAAATAAAAACCCAGGTAAACAAGAAACGGAACGAAATGCAAAGCGTATTGTGGTTTCCATTTGAACTCGTCGCGCGTATAGCTTAATGCGAACAGGAGCAATAGGGGGCCATATAAAAACGGTAGAAAGTACGAGATCAAATATGCCTGCAGCCATGTGTCAAGAAGCCATACTTTACTAACTAGCTTGAATACGAGCTGCAACAGTATAATCGCGATGTATGTATTGATGAGGATGTGTGATGGATGAATTTTTTTCCGCGACAAAAAAACAGCGGTCAGCAACAATGCCTGCACTATGCCAATACCGACAATAAAAATAAGTGCATTAAAATACATGACTTTCTATCTCAGTTGAAGATGCATAAAAAAGAAAAGTTGGACGACTAATTTTTTACCAAAGGGGATTATTCTATTCAGCCGAGATAATAACTATTTGTTCAGCAGTTGGTGGAACCTTTTTAGTTCATCCATTTCTAATGCGGAAAGGGTTTCGTTGTTTTCATACCTGGAGCTGAGAAACAAAACCCGTTTATGCTGGGGGTATTTTTGCAGGATGGATGAGATCAGTTCTCCCGCAAGCTTGTCTTTTTCAAACATAGGTTTAAGTTGTGGCGGCTCAGAGTTATAACGTGTGCGCATTTTTTTTATCAGCGCTTCGAGTGTCGCCAGTTTGCCGGGATGAATCGTTTCAATTTTTGATGCTTTGCTATGCAATCCCTCGAGTTGTTTCTTGCTAAGGCTTCCGCGCCGTTGATATTGCTGGTACAGTCCAATAACGAAAGAAGAGATGGGATAAGCCATGACACATTCTTCCAGCACCTCATTTACAATATCGATCTCTGGTTTTTGTTTTTGCATACGGGGACTCCACAAAATACGTCTTTTGATACATGATCAATTCGCAATGCCTGTCGAAAAAAAACTTTGCATCTCGTAAAAAGCCATAAATTAACACCATAAATTAAACACTATGAAGAAAATC
>DASQJI010000217.1:0-21288 GCA_035631175.1 Parafilimonas sp. | reverse complement strand
CTCCGGAAGTTTTCACGATGGAACCGTCGTTCAATTTCGGCGAGATATGGGTGAAGATAAAGCCAACAGACGCGCCGCATACATTGAACCTGTTGCGGGAAACTTTCAAAAATATATTGCCATACTACCCGTACTCATATGACTTCATGGATGATATCAATGCGAAGAACTATGAGGCAGAAACAAAATGGAAACAGATCATCGGCATTGCGTCGGCACTGTTCATTTTCATTTCGTGCATTGGTTTACTCGGCCTGGTAATTCTGTCGATACAGCAACGCACGAAAGAGATCGGTATACGCAAAGTGCTTGGTGCGGCTGTGGCAAAAATTGTTGTGCTCATTTCCAGGGATTTCGTCATACTGATTTCAATAGCATTTGTTATCGCAGTTCCAGCCGGGTATTATTTCACAAATAAGTGGCTGCAAAATTTTGCGTATCGAATTAATATGGCCTGGTGGATGTTTGGATTGGCAGGAGCGGTCGTGATCCTCGTTGCACTGTTCACGATCAGTTTCCAGGCGATCAAAGCAGCAATGGCAAATCCCGTGAAATCGTTGCGCACGGAGTGACGAGTGATGAGTGATGAGTGATCAGATTTGTCAATCGTCAATGGTGAATTGTGAATGAATGTTCAAATTGTAAATCGTAAATCGTAATTCGTAAATCCGAAAAATGATCAAACATTATTTCAAGATCGCGTTGCGAAACCTGGGCCGGCAGAAAGTATTGTCGTTGATCAATATCATCGGTCTGTCGCTGGGCCTTGCGTGCTTTTCGCTGTTTCTTTTATACGCGGTGAATGAATTTAGTTTCGACCGTTTTCATACTAACGCTGATAATATTTTTCGCCTCTACCGATGGACAGAACCCATGAACGGACAAGAGGCGGAAGGCGATGTTTATATGCCTTCACCACTCGGGCCAGCGCTAAAAAGGGATATGCCCGACGTAGTGAATTATGTTCGTTTCAGAGATGCATGGCAGGAAAGTTTTATAAAGATCGATGGCCAGGTAAAACGTAAGAAGATGTCTTTTGCTGATCCTTCTGTGCTTTCTGTTTTTTCTTTTCCGCTTAAGTACGGCGCCAAAAATGCATTGCAGGATCCAAGATCGGTTATCATCACGCAACAAGCAGCAAAAGATCTTTTTGGTACGGACAATGTTGTTGGACGAACGATGCAGGTAAAAACGGAGGAGGATTTCGTGCCTTTCACCATCACAGCGGTTACCGAAAATATTCCTGCAAATTCATCCATTCGCTTTGAGCTGCTCGGAAACTTCAACTATTTTGAAACAACAAGTTCAGGCACCAGGGGAGTGAACAATTGGAACCGGTCATCGTACATTACGTATGTACAGCTAAACCCCGGTAGCGGTTTACCAGGTGATGTAAGCCGGCTTGCATCTTTTCGCAAAAAATATTACCCAACCGAGGAAGCTGACCTAAAGCAATCAGGATTCAAATGGACAGGTTCTGCGCCGCCTGTTCGTTTTGGCCTGCAGCCATTGAGGGCGGGACACACGGACACGAAGATCTACGGCGGTATTGTTGACAATGTAAATCCGCAAACGATATGGATATTGCTGAGCATTGCGGCGGGCGTTTTGTTGATCGCCTGCATCAACTTCACGACACTCGCAATTGGCAGGTCTGCAAGACGGGCAAAAGAGGTCGGCGTTAGAAAGGTGATCGGTGGTGAGCGCAGGCAGCTAGTGACACAATTTCTTTCGGAAGCGATCATACTTACTATTCTCTCTGCAGCACTCGGTTTGGCATTCGCCAAATTGCTGCTTCCGTTTTTCAATGGTTTATCCGGCCGCGATCTTGATTTCTCGTTTTCGCAATACCCGGAAATGGCCTGGATGCTTGCCGGCTTGATACTGCTTGTTGGATTGCTCGCAGGCAGCTATCCCGCGTTCATATTGTCATCCTTCAAACCGGTGGAAGTATTGAAAAGTAAGATCAGGGTGCACGGCTCGAATCTGTTTACAAAAACATTGGTCACCGTGCAGTTTGCTTTGTCAATTGGTTTGATCATCAGCACAGCCATTATACTGCAGCAAACAAATTACATGGCTAGCAAAAATCCGGGCTTCAACAAAGAGAATGTCGTTGTAGTTGATGCGAGCGACACAAAAACGAAAGAGATATATCCTTTGTTTAAACAGGCATTGCTGTCGAGAGGGGATATCGCGGGGATGAGCAGCGCCGAGTTGGGGTTAGGAGAAAATGAAGGTTGGAGCCGCTCGGGATTTGAGTACAAGGGTACCCATAAGGACGTGTATGAATATTTTGTTGACGCGGACTACATTCCCGTCATGGGCATGCAATTACTTGCAGGAAGAAATTTCGATCCGCGCATTGCTGATGACACCGTTACTTCTGTGATTGTGAATGAAACAATGGTGAAAGACTTTGGCTGGACAATTCAAAATGCTGTTGGGCAAAAACTAACTGGTTATATGGAATCAAAAACACCTGTAGTCATAGGCGTGGTGAAAGATTTTAACTATCGTCCTTTCAGCGAAAAAATAATGCCGCAGATGTTCCATCAATTCAGCGATTACACGCCGTTCAAATTCTTTGTTCGAATCAAGCCGGGCAATCCAGCACCAGCATTAGCGGCCATGCAATCAACATGGAAGGGCCTCGTTGCAGATCTTCCGTTCCGTTACAGTTTTCTTGATGAGAATCTCGATAATTTTTATAAAGCTGAAAGAAAATGGAGTAGCATCATCGGATGGGCAGGAGGCGTTTCTGTTTTTCTCGCCTGCCTTGGCTTGTTTGGACTGGCTTCGCTGGCGGTTGTGAATCGTACCAAGGAAATTGGGATCAGGAAAGTGCTAGGGGCAACATTGCCGGTCATCATACAATTACTCGCAAAAGATTTTTTAAAGCTCGTATTGATCGCGCTGCTTATTGCTACCCCATTTGCCTGGTATTTCATGAACAAGTGGTTACAGGATTTTGCGTATCGCATCAGTGTTAGTGGATGGATATTTCTTCTGACCGGCATTGTTGCTGTCGTTATTGCCCTGTTCACGGTCGGCTTTCATGCAGTGCGCGCGGCGATGGCCAACCCGGTGAACAGTTTAAGAACGGAATGACAAGAATGAGTAATGAGTGATGAATGATGAGTAATGTCAATTGTGAATTGTGAATTGTGGATCTGCAATCGCCGATCTGCCATCGTAAATCGTAAATCGTACTTCGTAAATAAGAAAGAATGTTTTATAATTATTTCAAAACAGCGTTCAGGACACTCATCCGTAACAAACTATACACGGCGCTGAATGTCGCTGGGCTCACATTTGGCCTTAGTTGTTTTTTGCTGATAGGGCTGTACCTGTTTGATGAGCTAACGTTCGACACGCAACATAAGAATGGAGACAGGATATACAGGGTCATCGAACAAAAAACAGTAAATGGTGAATCGACGACGATCGCGGCGGCGGCTTACAAACTTGCGGAAGAATCAAAGAAAAAAATTACCGGCGTAGAAAACACTACGCGGATTCAAAGGCTGGGCAGGGCTAACATCCTGAATCCTGAAAACCCGGCCAACTTTTTCCAGGAAACGGTTACAGTTGCTGATGAACAGTTGCTCAGCATATTTGATTTTCCGCTGCTTTCGGGAGATAGAACAACGGCGCTGAAGCAACCGAACTCCATTATCATTACCCGGGCCCTTGCATTGAGATTGTTCAATTCAACAGACGTGCTCGGAAAGAGCCTGCAGTTTAGTTTCATGGAATCGCCATTGAAGGTAACTGGTGTTTTAAAAGATCATCCGAAAAATTCAACTTTTGACTTTAGCTCAGTAATGTCTGAGGCGTCATTTCAGAATGATGAATTCTTTAAACAATTCTGGGCGAGTGATTGGTTATCTGAGAACTTCTCTGTCTATGTATTGCTGAGACCCAACACCGACCCGGCCCGAATCGGAGACGAAATGTCAAAGTTGGTACATGCGAATGTTAATCCGCCTGCCGGCACGATGGTTTCATTTAACCTGCAGCCGTTAAAGGACATCCATCTTAACTCCGAAAATATTACTGATGGCGCCCGCAACTCGAATGTTGACCCGATAGTAAAAGGGAGCATGTTTTATATTAAGGTGTTTTCGCTCATCGCTCTTTTTGTTTTGGTGATCGCGGGCATCAATTACATGAACCTTACCACCGCCAGGGCTTCGAGCCGTTTAAAAGAAATTGGTGTCCGCAAAACCATCGGCGCAGACCGAAGCCATTTGATCCGGCAATTTTTATTCGAATCATTACTCGTAACATTCATTTCGTTCTTATTGTCTTTGATCGTTGTGAATCTTGTGCTGCCTGCATTCAATCAATTTACGAACAAGCAGCTTTCACTTGACTTCTCTACAGATTATCGAATTTGGGTCTATGCGATTGCTTTTGTGGCCCTGATGGCTTTTTTATCGGGGAGTTACCCTGCTCTCATGCTTTCCCGTTTTAAACCGGTTTTATTGTTAAGGGGGTTGAAGATTCAAAATGCAACCGGTTTATCATTGAGAAAAACATTGGTAATATTTCAGTTTACAATATCGGTTGTAATGATTATTGCGACAATCGTCATCTTTATGCAAGTCCATTACATGAACAATACAGATCTCGGCTTCAATAAAGATCTGCTTGTTGTAATTGATGTGAATACCGGTAAAGCCAGGGCAAATTTTCAGGCGGTAAAAACGGAGATGGCAAAGATACCCACTGTTAAAAACGTATCGGTTACATCAAGGGTGCCCGGCGAGTGGAAGTCATTTCGCACCGTTAAGGTAAAAAACGCGGGAAGTACCGGTGAGCCTGACGTCGCTTACATGTTCGGCGCCGACAAAGACTTTTTGAAGACTTTCCAGGTGCATTTGTTAAACGGCAGAAACTTCGATACACCGGCAGATTCATCAACCGTTATTGTTAATGAGACGGCTGCAAAAATGCTGGGCATCACGCAGGCTGCGGGCCAGCTGATTGAAATTCCAGCGATGTCTGAAAATGGTGGCACCTTCACAACATTCAACGATGAGAATGTTCCATTCAAGCCAAGGGTGATCGGTATCGTGAAAGATTTTCACTTTCAGTCGCTGCGTGATAAGATCGCACCGTTGATCCTCGGATATAATCAAAACCCGATACAGGTGATCGATTATTATTCATGCAGGATAGCGTCTAACGATATTGGCGGAACCCTGGAAAAGCTAAAACAAGTAATGGTAAATAATGACAAGGATGATCCTTTTGAGTATCACTTCTTAGATGATCAGCTTGCATTGTTTTACATAGAAGACGCCCGCCACCAAACAATTCTCATTTGGGCCGCACTTGCAACGATATTTATTGCATGTCTCGGGCTCTTCGGCTTAGCAACTTATTCTGCTGAACAAAGAATAAAAGAAATCGGAGTAAGAAAAGTGCTGGGCGCAACTGTTGCCGGACTGGCTTCGTTGCTTTCAAAAGATTTTTTGAAGCTGGTCCTAATCGCAAATATCATCGCTTTTCCTGTCGCATGGTGGGCAACAAGCAGGTGGCTACAGGAGTATGCGTACCATATAAATATTGAGTGGTGGGTTTTTGCGGTGGCAGGGCTATCGGCATGTATTATTGCGTTAATAACCGTTTCGTACCAGGCAATAAGGGCAGCTATGTCGAACCCGGTCGCGGCATTGCGCAGTGAATAATGTCCACAGCATGAATGATGAGTAATGTGAATGGTGAATTGTGAATTGTGAGTTGTGAATCTGCAATCGCCGATCTGCAATCGTAAATCGCAAATGGTTCTTCGTAAATAGAAAGAATGTTCAACAATTATTTTAAAACCGCATGGCGAAACCTGCTAAGGAATAAAACTTTTTCCGCTATCAACGTTTTAGGGCTGGGGATTGGCATCGCGGCTTTCTTACTTATTGTAAATTATCTGCGTTTCGAATACAGCTTTGATGACTTCAACACGAACAAAGACCGCATGTATCGTGTGCCGATGACGGTAACTGAAACGGATGGCAATCCTCAAACGTTTGCTTTTACATATCCAGCCGTAGCACCTGCAATGAAAAAGGATTTTCCGGAGGTACAGGAGGTGGTCCGTTTCAGAAGAAGATCGGGCATTGTGCAGCATGGGGATCAGAAAATTATTGAAGGAGGCACGATCTATTTTGTCGATCCGGCTGTGTTCAAGGTTTTTTCATTCAAGTTCGAGAAAGGTTCTGCCGCGACGGCTTTTGCGCAACTTAATGATGCAGTCATCACCCATTCAACAGCCATAAAATATTTTGGGAATGAAGACCCGATCGGTAAAACCCTGCACTATAATGATGAGGACTATGTTGTAACGGCTTTGTTGAAAGATGTTCCTGCAAATTCGCATTTGCAGTTTCACATTCTGCTTAACTATAATAAATATATCCAGCTAACAAATGGCGATGCAAATACGAGTTGGGGCTGGAGTGATTTCTACACGTATCTTCTTTTAAGACCGGGAGCTAATGCCCATGCTTTACAGTCGAAGATGCCTGTATTTGCCCAGCGGTATATGGGTGATGACATGAAAAAGAATGGTTACACCGTATCTTTTGAAATCCAGCCTTTGAAAGATATTCACACGCGTTCGCGGTACGATTATGAAATGGCCGGCAGCGGTGATCTCTACTATTTGAAATATCTCGGCATTGCTGCCTTATTCATCCTGCTTATTGCATTGATCAATTATATAAATCTCTCCACGGCGCATTCGCTTGAACGGTCAAAAGAAGTGGGAGTGCGAAAAGTTATTGGTGCTACAAAAATGCAGTTGGTGCGGCAGTTTCTCGCGGAAACATTTTTGATGAATGCCTTCGGAATAATCATCGGGTTTGTATTGTTCAAACTTGCATTGTCGCAGTTCTCATTGTTGATTGGCCAAAATGTTACCGACCTGCAAACCGCAACCTGGCAATTTTGGGTTGTGATGCTGATCGTATTTGTAAGCAGCACCTTACTTGCTGGCTTTTATCCTGCCTTCATTCTTTCCTCGTTTCAGCCCGTTCAATCCCTAAAGTCAATTGCTGGTTTTGGCACTGCTAGGCAGAGCCGCAATTTCTTTCGCAAATCGCTTGTCGTCGTGCAATTCACGGCGGCAATTATTTTGATCGGCGGTGCAATTGGTTTTTATCGGCAATTGCAATTTATGAGTACACGCGATCTCGGCGTAAACATCAAACAGACGTTGGTATTACAACAAACAGCGAATGTGGACAGCGGCAAAATACCATCTGTACAATCCTTCCTCAACGATCTTCAAAGTATTCCCGGCGTTCAGGCGATCTCGAGTTCCACAGATGTCCCGGGAAGTGAAGTGGGGTCATCGACGGATTTTCGGGTAATGTCATCTAACGAAGGAAAGCGCTGCCGCATCTTTGGCATCGACGAAAAATTTATTCCAAACTATGGGCTTTCACTCGCCGCCGGAAGAAATTTTGACAAGGACAAGCCAGCCAGTTCAGATACAAACCAGGTATTAAGCCTGATCGTGAATGAAACGGCGGCAAAAATATTTGGCTTCAATTCAGCGCAAGACGCTATTGGCAAAATGTTGCATGGAGCCGGGTACGATTGCACGATCGTTGGCGTACTGCACGATTATCATCAACAATCATTACAATACAATTACGACCCGATCGTCTTTTACCCTGAGCAGGAAATAAACATGAGCAGTTATTCGCTGAAATTAAATACGTCCAATTTACAGCAGGTGATTGCACAAGTGAAGCAAGTTTGGAATAAAAGATTTCCTGCCAGCCCGTTTACCTTTTTCTTCCTCGACGAACATTTTAATGAACAGTACCGGAATGACCAATTGTTCTCAACGATACTTTGGTTGTTTACGCTGCTTGCGATCATTATTGCGAGTCTTGGATTATTTGGTCTTTCCTTATATACAGTTGCAAAACGGACGAAAGAAATAAGCTTGCGTAAAGTGTTGGGCGCAACAGTGCTGCAGATCACCGGTCTCATCACAAAGGATTATGTGAAGCTGATCGTATACGCGGGTCTGATAGCCATTCCTCTTGCGTATTTTTTGTTGCAGAACTGGTTAAATGATTATGCTTTTCATATTTCTATCGGGCTCTGGTTTTTTGTGCTGCCGTTTTTGTTGATCCTGGTGATTGCCATGTCAACGGTGTTGTATCAGTCGATAAGAGCAGCGTTGACCAACCCGGTGAAGAATTTGAGAAATGAATGAATGGTGAATTGTGAATTGTCAATGGTGAATTGTATCTGTTGATGATCGGAGGGATGGTGAATGGGCGAAAAGTCCGAAGGACTTCAATATAAATAGCCCTGAATCAAATTCAGGTAACGATGCGCATCACGGAACACAGCGTCAAGAAGGCGCATAAACATTTTGAATTGCGAATTGGATTTTTTATGAAATCAGAGATCCTTAAATCAGAGATCAGACATCACACATCATACATCAAAATTCTCTCTTATGTTTAAAAATTATTTCAAGATCGCTCTACGCAATTTGTGGCGTGATAAGACTTACACGGTCATCAATATTCTCGGGCTGGCCGTCGGTATTGCCGCCATGGTGTGGGCATTCCAGGATTATAGATTTAGTTTTAGTTGGGATAATTTTCAGCCTGACCGCGACAATGTATATCGGGCACTTACTTTCAAAGATGGCGCCGACCGCGTGAAAGGTATTTTCCCAATGCCATTGGTGGCAGCAGCAAAAAACGATGTGCCGGGCATTGAAAATGCGGTGCGATATGACAGCCGTGGAATGAATTTGAAAGCAAAGCAAACTGAGCCTTTCACCGAACAGGTTTATTTTACAGATCCCGGATTTTTCCAGCTATTTAATTTTCCACTTGTAAAAGGATCAAATAATATCGCCGACCTCGATGCCGTTTTGATCACCGAATCTATCGCAAAGAAATATTTCGGCAAAGAAGATGCTGTTGGTAAAACGCTGCTGTTTTATGCGGGCGAATCTTACGCAAGGCCCCTTACCGTAAAGGGCGTGTTGAAAGATATACCGATGAATTCTTCCATGCGATTTGGGATCCTTACAAATTTTGACAACCAGTTGAAGCCGGACGGAAGTAAAATTTTACCGGATGACTGGACATGGTTCCTGGATGCTGCGTTTTTCAAAATTCCAAACCATGCAGATGCAATTACGGTCGCTGAAAAACTCAAACAATATTTGCCTTTGCAAAACAAGGCGCGAGAAGACTGGAAAGCCTCTGGCTTTGAAATGATGTCGCTGCGGGAACAAGCGACCAAAAGTGATTTCATAGACAATAATGGCTTGTATGATCGCCCGGAAGATTCTGCGACATACGGCCCGTTCGTGCTGGCGTTCCTGATATTTTTGTCGGCTTGCCTCAATTTCTCAAACACCACTGTTGCCCGTTCGAATAAAAGACTTAAGGAGATCGGGGTCCGCAAGGTGATGGGCAGCAGTTTTAGCCAGCTCGTGTTTCAAATGATCCTCGAATGTTCAGCCATCGTGGTCGTAGCCATATTCTTATCGATGCTGTTTAACAAATGGTGGCTTCCTTTTTTTAACAGCATGTTCAATGGTGTGCATGTAGAGGCAAATTACCTGGACGACCCTTCATTACTTCTGTTTGTCGGCATCATGCTGATCTCCACTTCTTTGCTCGCGGGCGCTTACCCGGCGTTCTATGTAAGCAGGTTTAATGCATCAAGCATTTTTCGCGGGAACATAAAATTCGGCGGCTCCAATTTGTTCTCCCGTTTGATGCTCGGTTTGCAGCTCTCCATTGCGATCATTACAGTAATAGCAGCGATCGCGTTTGCAAAAAATTCAGAGTTTCAAAAAACATATGATTACGGTTATAATCTTGAGAACATAATGGGTGTTTCATTCACTGACCCTCAAAAATTTGCTGCCTTCAAAAACGAAATAGAGAGGATCCCGGAAGTTACCGGCGTGGCCGGCACAAGGCATCATATAGCATTTGGATTTCGAAATGCGGTTGCCGAAGCCGAAGGCGTTAAAAAAGAAACCAACTATTTTGAAACCGGATCGGGTTATTTACAGGTAATGAATTTGAGGACAGTTGCAGGCAGACCGTTTGACCCGCAGATGGAGTCTGATTATAAGGATGCGCTAATGATCACCGAGAACATGGCTGCGATGTACGGTTGGACGGATAAGCAGGCATTGGGTAAGCAGATCCATATTGATTCCATAAACTATACAGTAATTGGCGTGCTGAAAGATTTTCTTAGCACCGGATTATTCGATCCTGTGAAACCTGTGGCAATGAAACTTTCAAAAGAAGACCGGTGCCAGTATCTTATCGTGCAGGCGCGCCCGGAAAATCTGACGACTGTCTATAACAAAACAAAAGCGGCCTGGGCAAAACTTTTTCCATTGATGCCGTTCAATGGATTCTATCAAAATGAAGTTACAGCGGAAGGGTATCGCACAAGCAAGAGCATTGCCCAAATATTCTTTTGGTTCGGCATTGTATCCGTATTACTCACTGCAACAGGCCTGTTCGCTCTCGTATCTCTCACGGTGTTGAAAAAGATGCGGGAGATCGCATTGCGAAAAGTGGTAGGCGCAACGCCCAGGCATATTCTCATGCTCGTCAACAAAGGATATTTCTGGATATTTCTTATCGCGGGCGGCCTGGGTTGTTACGGCGGCTGGGCACTGACAAAACTTTTGCTCGATATGATATTTAAGGTCAATGTGGGTGTGAGTACATCCACATTAACAGGATCGGTGGTTGCATTATTCGCAATAACGGGGATCACAACAGGAATAAAAGTTTGGCAGGTGATAAAGACAAGCCCGGTAAAATTGCTGAGAACGGAATGACGAGATGAGTAATGAATAATGAGTGATGAATTGGCGAATTGTGCACGGTAAATCCCAAATCCTAAATCGTAAATCGTAAAATGATTCGTTATGTTTAAAAATTATCTGAAAACCGCGTTTCGGTTCTTGCTGAAAAACAAAAGTTTCAGTTTCATTAACATCATCGGCCTCGCTACGGGAACACTTTGCTGCTTATACATTTTGCTTTACGTAGAGGACCAGTTTGGTTATGACAAGCACGAAAACAATGCAGCAGATATTTATCGCGTGACCAGCCAGCTAACGCTGCCCGGCGACAAGCATAATATTTCAACATGTTCGCCGCCTATTGCGCCTGCTATTAAGCGGGATTTTCCGGAAGTGGAACAATTCACCCGGGTCGTCTCCGATTTCAATGCAGGTAAACATTTGCTTCGTTACAACGAAAAATTGATTTACGAGGACAAACCACTTTATGTTGATTCTACTTTTTTCGACGTGTTCACCTATCACTTCACAAGCGGAAATGCGAAAGATGTATTATCGGAACCGTATTCTTTAGTACTGTTAAACACTACTGCAGAGAAATTGTTTGGCAGCGAAGACGCAGTGGGCAAAGTGATCGAGATCGATGATAACAACGGCAAGCACGACTACAAAATAACAGGCGTTGTTGATGAAAGCCTTGGCAAATCTCACCTTGAGGCTAACATGTTTATCACGATGAACAGCGGAGGTATGGGCGAATTTGTACGCCAAAACGATAGTTGGGCAGGAAACAATTTAACCTTTTCCTATATTAAGCTGCGTCCTGATGCTGATGCTGCGGCGCTTGAAAAAAAGTTACCCGCTTTTCTGAACAAGTATGGAGGTCAACAACTGAAAGACATTGGCATGCAAAAAACATTACATCTGCAACCTCTTACTTCCATACACACTACTACGGGTTATGAGCATGAATTGTCAAAAAGCGTTGATCCGTCTTTCCTGTATATCCTATTATTGATAGCGGTGCTGATACAAGTAATTGCGTGCATCAACTTCATGAACCTTTCTACTGCACGTGCATCCAAAAGGGCAAAGGAAGTCGGCATAAGAAAGGTCGTTGGGGCCGAACGATCTGACCTGATGAGGCAATTTATGAGTGAATCTTTTTTATTGTCTCTTATCAGCGTATTGATAGCATTGCCGTTATTGTTACTCGCACTTCCGCTGCTAAACGAAGTTACACAGGCAGACATTCGTGTCTCTATGTTTTCGAACTACCGCATATGGTTGTTGCTTGGAGGAATTATCGGCGCAACGGGCCTGGTGGCAGGCAGCTATCCGGCATTTTACTTATCCGCATTTGAGGCCATTAAAGTGATCAAGGGAAATTTCACGAATCATATTTCTGCAACCGGCATCCGTCGTTCGCTTGTAGTATTCCAATTTGTGTTGTCGATCGTAATGATCGCTGGTATCATTGTGATCTATAGCCAGCTAAATTATATCCAGCATAAAGACCTCGGCTTTGATAAGAACCAGAAACTCGTCTTTAGTTTTTACACTGATGATACGCGCAAAAAGATCGATGGGTTTGCCACTGATCTCAGGCAGTTGGCGGAAGTAAAAGAAGTTGGCCGCGCAAATAATTATCTCAGCCAGGTGGTGTTCAACGACTATCCCGTTTATCTCGCCGGTGGAAGTCCAACTAACGCCACTGACGTGCAAAACATGAGCACAGACGAGCATTTTGTGAAAGCAAATGGCATCAAAATAATAAGCGGCAGGGATTTTCATTTATACGACTCTGGAAAAGTGCTGGTCAATGAAACAGTACTAAAGCGTCTTGGGTTAAAACCCGAACAGGCACCGGGAACAAAATTGTATACACAGTTTCCGGGAGTACCGGAATTCCATCGTGAGATCGCTGGCGTAATGAAGGATTTCAATTTCAATTCTCTTCACGATGAAGTGAAACCATTGATGTTTATATACAGCGAGCCGCAGCCCTACATGTCAAATCTCACGGTTGCAACAGACAGCAAAAATTACCAGGCACTACTTTCAAAAATTGAAGCATTGTGGCATAAGGATTTTCCTTCCGCTCCTTTCGACTATAAGTTTCTCGACCAGGAAGTTCAAAAGCAGTATGAAACGGAGATCACATTATCAAAGATCATCAACTCGTTCACGATAATGGCGATCCTGATCTCATGCCTTGGATTATTTGGGTTGGCTGCATTCAGCGCAGAACAAAGAAAAAAGGAAATAGGTGTGCGAAAAGTTCTCGGTGCAAGCGTACCGGGAGTGGTTGGATTGTTGTCAAAGGATTTTTTAAAGCTGGTAGGCATCGCAATTCTGATAGCTACTCCAGTTGCATGGTGGGCCATGAGCAAGTGGTTGCAGGCATTTGCGTACAGGATTGAGATCAGGTGGTGGATGTTTGCGTTTGCAGGTTGCATTGCCATTTTTATTGCGCTGATCACCGTGAGCTTCCAGGCGATAAAAGCGGCGGTGGCAAACCCGGTGAATAGCTTGCGCACGGAATGATCAAATGAGTAATGAGTAATGAGTAGGTCAAAATCTGCAATCTGAAATCGCCAATCTGCAATTGTAAATCGTAAATCGTAAATCAAAATGTTTCGTAATTATTTTAAAACCGCGCTGCGGAATTTATTAAAGAACAAGACTTTTTCCGCGATCAATATTGTCGGGCTTGCCATCGGAATGTCTGTGTGCATCATCATCATGCTATTCGTTTCTTACGAGCGCAGTTTCGACGAATTACATACGAAAAATATTTACCGGCTCAATGAAGTGCAAAAATTCCCCGGAATGGTGGCTTCTCAAAAAGTTGCTTTGTCGATGTTCCCGATGGGGCCGACTCTAAACAAGGAGTTTCCTGAAATAAAAAATTTCACGCGCATACACTGGACCGGCAAATACGAAATGACGGCGGGCGAAAAGAGGATCTTTTTCAGTGAATCTTATTTCGTCGATTCAACTTTCCTGCAACTATTCGATTTCAAACTGCTCGAGGGTAATCGGGCAACAGCTTTGCAAAAACCGAACAGCGCGATCCTTACGCAAGCAAGCGCGCAGAAATTGTTTGGCAAACAAGACCCGATCGGAAAAACAATTACTCACTACGGTGGCGATACAACAAGTTTTGTTGTTACCGGCGTACTGCAAAACGTTCCGCAAAATTCTCAACTGCAATTTGACGCGTTGTATTCTTTTAGTTCCATCTATCAGCCATGGATGTTTGATAACTGGGGCGGTAACTGGCTCGACACTTATTTTGAACTGGCGCCTAATACAAATGTCGCCGCCCTTGAAAAAAAGTTTCCCGGCTATTTGAAGAAATACCTTGCAGAAGAGGATAGATGGAAATTTTATGAGCTTTTTTTGTTGCCTCTAACCGACGTACATGCAAATGCAACAGACATTGGGTTGGATTATCTCAACTATCAGAAATTCGATAAGAACTATACAAACATATTTTTTGGGATCGCGATCGTTGTGTTGCTTATTGCCTGCATCAATTTCATGAATTTGTCTACTGCACGTTCGGCGGAAAGAGCACGAGAAGTAGGCATTCGAAAATCAGTTGGAGCGTATCGCTGGCAATTGTCGACACAGTTCATCAGCGAGTCTGTCATCCTTGCACTGATCGCGCTGTTGCTCGCGATCGGCCTGGTTGAGCTGGCGCTGCCGTGGGTGAACCAGCTTAGTCAACGCGAGTTAACATTCCCCTTACTGACCAGTGCGCCGCTTTTTATATCAGTTGTGGGCGGAACAATTCTCATAGGTATATTATCTGGCTTATACCCAGCAGGATATTTATCATCATTCCAGCCTGTAAAAGTTTTGAAAGGTTCAATTCAAACCGGAAAGAACAAAGGGGCGCTTAGAAATGTTTTGGTTGTAGCCCAGTTTTCCAGCGCTATCTTTTTAATGATCGCAACGATTTTCGCAGTAAAGCAGCTAAACTTTATGCAACATCGTGACCCAGGCTTCAACCGTGACCAGGTAGTTACGATCCCGCTCGATGGTGTCACGTCCCGAAAATTTGATGTTATAAAACAGGACTTGTTGAAAAGCACTTTAGTAACCGCTGTGTCAGGTTCACAGGATGTTTTAGGAAGTCACCTCGATCAATCCGGCATCGAGTTTCGTGGCGATGGCCCGAAGCGCGAGCTCACGTCCACGCGTTTGATCGTTGACCATGATTATCTCACGTTATTCAAGATACCGATCGTTCTCGGCAGAAACTTTTCAGCGGACCCGCAGGAACAGGGAAAAGAGTACATCATCAACGAAGCACTCGCTAAAGAGTTATTGAAAGATGATCCTAAGAAGCCCATGTCTTTCTTGCTTGGAAAAACTTTCGGCTTCGATTCACTAGGCACGATCATCGGCATTGCGAAAGATTTCAATTTCAATTCGCTGCACTATAAGATTGAAACGATGTTCATGTTCAATCAGAAGGATTGGGGACTGAGCAATATCTCGGTGAAAATAAATGGCAGTAAAGCAAAAGACGCGCTTGCATTCATCCAGTCTGTTTGGCAAAGGAATTGTCCGGATACTCCTTTCGAATACCAGTTCCTGGATGATCATTTTGCCGACGTGTACCGCGCAGATTCACAGGTGAGCTCGATCGTTGGCGTGCTTGCCGTGCTTGCTATCATCATTTCGTGTCTCGGCTTGTTCGGCCTCGCTTCTTATTCTGCAGAAAGAAGATTAAAGGAAGTAGGGATACGCAAAGTATTAGGCGCATCAGTTCAAAACATAGTTGCGATGTTGTCGAAAGATTTTTTGAAGTATGTTTTGATCGCAGCCATTATCGCGTGGCCACTGGCATGGTTCAGTGTGTACAAATGGCTGCAGGATTACGCGTACAGGATCGACATAAGCTGGTGGATATTCGTTGCAGCAGTTTTCCTCGCGATGGTAATTGCTTTTGTTACGATCAGTTTCCAGGCGATACGATCGGCGGTGGCGAACCCGGTGAAGTCGTTGAGAACGGAATGACGTACAAAATGAATAATGAGTAATGAATAAATGAATAATGAGTAATGAGTAATGAATAAATGAATACTGAGTAATGAGTAATGAGTAATGAGTAATGAGTAAACGAATAATGAGTAATGAAGTTGGATGGTGAATCAATCTGCAATCTGCAATCGCCAGTCTGCAATCGTGAATCGTAATTTATAAATATCAAGTCGCATGTTTCGAAATTATATAATCACGGCCCTGCGGTATTTTTGGAAGAACAAATCTTTTTCGTTTATCAATATTGCCGGTCTTGCATTGAGCATGGCTGTTTGCCTTTTACTGATCATGATTATAAAGGACGCAAATGAATATGACAATTTTCATCCAAACAGCGACAGGGTATATCGTATAAACACCGAGGCCATTCGCAAAGATGGAGGCTCGGAGCCGTACGCTTCTTCACCGTACGTCGTTGGTGCAACACTTGCTTCAACATTCCCCGGTGTTGAGCGATGGACGATGTTCAATACCGGCGTCAACGCCGACGTCTCTGCGGACGACAGAAAATTCAGCTTCAGCATGCATTTCACGAATGCATCATTCTTTGAAATGTTTGGCTTTACCCTTCAAACAGGAAATGCATCGACGGCTTTAAATGAACCATTCAGCATCGTACTTACAAAAGAGTTGAGTGAGAAACTATTTCCAAACGCAGATGCGATTGGTAAAACAGTTGACGTAGCGGGCACGGGCCTTTTCAAGGTGACCGGTGTGTTGAATGCTTTTCCGGGTAAAACGCATTTCCAGTTTGAAGCGCTCGGCTCCTTTTCTACGATACCCTCTCTCGAAAAAACAAATTCGATCTTTCCCACATTAACCAACTGGAACAACTATTATTCAAACTATACTTACATCCGTTTGAAGCCAGGCGTGAAGTCATCACAGGTTGAAGCGGCGCTTGACAAGATTGAAAAAGAAAATTACAAAGATCTGCCGCTTGAAACCAGGGACGCCGGATACCGTTTTGTACTTCAGCCGTTAAATAAGATCACGCCCGGACCGATCCTCAGCAATGGTATGGGCAACGCACTACCATCCACCATACTTTGGTTCTTCGGCCTTCTTGCGTTTATTATAATTATGTGCGCTGCTTTCAATTATACCAATCTAACGATCGCAAAGGCAATGAGTCGCATGAAAGAGATCGCCATGCGAAAAGTAGTTGGAAGTTCACGAAGAGATATTTTTCTGCAGATAGTGGTCGAGTCTGTGATCACATCATTGCTTGCACTTGTGATCGCATTCGTTTTTCTCCAATTTTTGATACCACAGTTTTCCAGGATTGAATTTATTAACCAGGCAGACATAAGTTTTAAAACAGACGCTGCTGTTCTGCTGCTTTTTATTGCGTTTGCGACCATTCTTGGTTTGATCGCCGGGCTGTTACCTGCGACCGTGTTGTCGCGGGTAAAACCGCTGATGCTCATGCAGAAACTGCAAAGTCTTAAGGTGTTTCGGCACCTCGGTTTGCGAAAAACTTTGCTGGTAATTCAATTCATGATCTCGTTGGTTTTTATCAATATCGTGGTGATCACTTACAAGCAAATGCAATACGGCATCAACATAAATTTTGGTTCCCGGCAAACGCACATTTTCAATATTCCTCTGCAGGGAATGGATTATGCAAAAGCAAAACAGGAATTCAGCAAAATAGCCGGGGTTGAAAAGATCTCCGCTGTATCAGTGCTTATGGGCACGTACAGTGATTGGGCTGATGATGTACGCACCAGCAAAGAAAAAGACCCGGTAACAGTCCGCGATTATTTCGTTGATGAAAATTATCTCAGCAATTTCAATTTGAAGTTAGTCGCCGGAAAGAATTTTCCGTCAAACACTGCGCAGAAGCGCGAACAGTATGCAATAGTCAATGAAAACTTCGTAAAGCATTTCCAGCTCGGAACGCCCATGGATGCAATCGGAAAAACGATCATGGTCGGTGATAGCACGATGCTTATTATAACCGGCGTGCTGAAAGATTTTTTGTTCAAGCCCGCAGAATATGCGCTCGAACCTATGTTACTTCGGTATGATCCTGCGAAATGGTCGATACTTAATCTCAATATCGCATCCGCAAATACGATGCAAACAACTGCGCAATTGGAGGCGGCCTGGAACAAACTTGATCCATATCATGCATTCGAAGGAAAATTCTATGAGGATAGCATTCAGGAGATATTCGCCGACATGCGTGATGCGGTTTGGATCATTGCTTGCATCGGCATCATCGGCGTAACAATTGCGTGTCTCGGTTTGCTCGGAATAACCATTTTTACCATTCAGTCAAAGACGAAAGAAATAAGTATCAGGAAAGTGATCGGCGCAACGCCCGCATCATTGGTTCGGCTATTATCAAGATCGTATTTGCAGGTGATGGTGATCGCCGTTTTGATCGCGATCCCGGTAGGTGTGCTGCTGGGCAATCTGATATTACAGCAGATGAGTCAGCGCATATCGTTAAGCGTCGGTTTATTTATTCCCGGCGTGATCATAATTGTTTTGCTGTCGATGTTAACCATCGGCTCACAAACATTAAGAGCAGCCTTGTTAAACCCGGTGAGGGGATTGAGGGAAGAGTAAGGGGAATTGGGAATTGGGAATTAGGATTTAGGAATTAGGACGGAATTAAAATCTGAAATCCGCAATCGCCAATCTGCAATTGTACATCGTAAATCATAAATCGTAAATCATCCACCGATGTTTCGTAACTATTTCAGAGCCGCATGGCGCAATTTGATGAAGAACAAAGTCTTTTCTTTCATCAACATTATTGGCCTTTCAATTGGCATGGCTGCATGCCTGCTGATCTTGCAATACGTGAGCTTTGAATTAAGCTACGACCAGTTCAATGAACATGCGGCAGACATTTATCGTGTGTCCAACGATCGGTACCAGGAGGGCAAACTGGTGCAGCACGGTACCATCACTTATTCAGGCATTGGCAAAGCCATGCAGGATGATTTTCCCGAAGTGGTGAATCATGCAAGAGTCGAACCATGGGGAAAAGGAATAGTCTCGTACAACACAAAAAAGATCGGTGACCAGGACATTCTTTTTGTTGACAACTCGTTCCTTGCGATGTTCTCTTATCCTTTTGCCGCCGGTAATCCTCAAACTGCTTTGCAGGACCCACGCACTGCTGTGCTTTCGGAAACTCTTGCAAAAAAACTTTTTCAAATAAACGGAAACGATTTTGGTTCTCTCCTGGGCAGGCCGGTCATACTCGGCAATGATTCCATTCCGTACAAAGTGACCGGTATTTGTAAGGATGTTCCTGAAAATTCTCATTTGCAATTTGACATCTTGCTTTCGTATAACACGCTATACAGTTCTTTCGGTTGGAAAGCAGCTGACTATGATTTTGGTGATTCCGATTTTTGGCACTATATACAATTGCGGCATGGTACCGATTACAAAGCTTTGGAGGCGAAATTGCCTGCGTTCAGTCAGCGGCATTTCCAGGGCAATAAAGTTTCAGGAAGTGATGAGAAGTTTTATTTGCAGCCGCTGTCAAAAGCGCATCTCTATTCAGATTTCGAGTACGAGATCGGGGAAACAGCCAGTTCAACGGTAGTATGGGGTCTGCTTATTATCGCCATGCTCATCATTGTTATTGCCTGGGTAAATTATATCAACCTTGCTACGGCGAAATCAATGGAACGCGCAAGAGAAGTTGGTGTAAGAAAAGTTTCCGGCGCAACAAAGCAACAATTGGTAAAGCAGTTTCTCACGGAATCTTTTATTGTAAATATTGTCGCATTAGCTCTTGCGCTGTTGATGGTAACGCTTCTTCAAAGTTCGTTCAACAGTCTGGTGCAACATCAACTCTCTTTGTCGTACCTGTTTGAAAAAGGATTGAATGGTTACGACATCACCGCAGCATGGATCGTATTGATCCTGGGCGGTATTTTTATTTCAGGCCTGTACCCGGCGTTCGTGCTTTCGTCATTTAAACCGATCCTTGTTTTGAAAGGGAAATTCACGACATCAAGGAAAGGAATTGTGTTGCGAAAGGGTTTGGTGATTGGCCAGTTCGCCATAACGGTTGCATTGATCATCGGTTCGATGGTGGTATACCAACAGATAAAATTTGTGAATGCGCAGGATCTCGGGATGAATATTTCACAAATGCTCATCGTTAGGCCGCCGGAACTAACGTATTGGGATTCCACATTCATCAACCATGAGAATAGTTTCACCAATGAGTTGAAAAAGATACCGCATGTTAAGGGCGCGACAACTTCCTGGAACATTCCGGGCGGTGAAACAGGAAGAAGTTTTAGTGTGCGCAGGATTGACCAGGATTCGACAACCCATTTCACGATGCGGCACACCGGCATAAGCCTGGGCTATCTTGATGTGTACCAGGTAAAGTTGCTCGCCGGGCGCGACTTTACGTACACAGACTTTAATCCCGATTTTGACAAGCTTCATAATATTATTTTAAATGAGAGCGCCATAAAACTCCTCGGCTACAAATCGCCGCAGGACGCGATCGGAAAAACGATAATGCGGTATAGATCGAAATGGGATATCATTGGTGTCATCGCCGACTACCACCAAAAGTCATTACGTTATGCGGTAGAACCTACGATGCTCTTTCCTGCCTACGGCACCGGAAGTTCGATTTCTGTAAAAGTGGATCCAAAAGATCTGCCGGCAACCATTGCCGCCATCAGAAAAGATTATGACGAATTTTTCCCTGGCAACATATTCGACTATTATTTCCTGGATGATCATTTTAATGAGCAGTATGCCAACGACCAGTTATTTGGAAAAGTGTTTACGATCTTTTCGGGTTTCGCAATCTTCATTGCATGCCTCGGTTTGCTCGGGCTGTCATTATTTGCAACAACGCAACGTACGAAAGAAATTGGCGTACGCAAAGTGCTCGGCGCTTCTGTTTCAAATATTGTGGTCTTGCTTTCGAAAGATTTTATGAAGCTGATCATTATCGCCTTTATCGTTGCCTCGCCTGTTGCATGGTACGTTATGCATAGTTGGTTACAGGATTTTGCTTACCGAATAAATGTCAGTTGGTGGATATTTTTAATTGCAGGCTCGCTTGCCGTGGTGATTGCACTGGCAACGATCAGTTTGCAGGCGATCCGCGCTGCGGTGGCCAACCCCGTGAAGGCGTTAAGAACGGAATGATGAAATGAGTGATGAATGATCAGTAATGAGTTGAATGTTTGAGGTTTGATGTTTGAGGTTTGACGTTTTGAAAATCTGAAATCTGCAATCGCCAATCTGCAATGGTAAATCGTAATTCATAAATCGTAAATCACAACGCGATGTTCAAAAATTATTTGAGATCTGCATGGCGAAACATACTTCGCAACAAGGCGAGCAGCATCATTAATATTGGCGGGTTGTCCATCGGCCTGGCATGTGTAATA
>DASQJI010000216.1:0-5362 GCA_035631175.1 Parafilimonas sp. | reverse complement strand
AAAATATTATGACATCGAGGTGGATAATAGTACCTCCGTATTGCATAGCAAAAAATTATGCGATTCCCGAGTTCTCGGGAATGACGTGCAAGGTGATTAGAAAATTGTTACAACTTGATGATGTAAGAGCAAAAGCAAGCTGATCGCACGTCATACTGGATTTATTTGGGCACACCTGCTCCAAAAAAGATTCGTAGGGTTTCTAGAATGAGATTTCCGC
Source organism: Parafilimonas sp. (assembly GCA_035631175.1). Lineage (GTDB taxonomy): Bacteria > Bacteroidota > Bacteroidia > Chitinophagales > Chitinophagaceae > Parafilimonas. Next base: position 5,142 of record DASQJI010000216.1, on the reverse strand, counting down.
CTTCGCGGAAATGACGTGCAGTGTATTGATTAAATTTTAAAAGCTTAAACAAGTAAGAGCAAAACATAATGTGTGGTTGGATGCATCAATAATTTTATAGGTGAGTTTCGTGTTTGTTGTGGCCGGGAATTTTGCCAGGCTGTTATTCTGTTGCGATAATGTTGCAGGAGCTTGAGCAAAAAGCGCGGTTGCAATCATGCACTGAAAAAAAATAAAGGCGACGGGCTTAGGCCGCATATAGTATGATTTCATGATGTTGAGTTTTACAGTAAGAGTTTTGAAGAAGAGATGGGAAATTAACTTGTATAATTTATGATTTTTTATTCTTGCTTGCAAGTTTTTTTCATTTCTTTTTAGTTACCCCATGACGTCTTTGCTCTTTAAAAACCCGAATTGTTTTCAAAGATCGCTACAGGTCAAACTAAAAAGAATGTCGGTTTAACTAACTAAAAACGGCCTATTAAACGGTTTCTTTTGCCGTCATTTAACAGAGCTGATTTTCGGGGAGGTGTAGCAACAATAATGAGCTCGTGTCCATTGTGTGAAGTTCGTTGTGTTACAAAAAAGGAGCACAATGGCCACGAAGAAAAAATACAACATAACGAGACACGACCAGATATTGGCGCAATAGAAGAATTAATCGTAAAGTACATCGTTTTTTTATGCACTTCCTTTTAACTCCGTTGGCAATTCTTCTCAAACTAACAATCGTTACCTTTGCGCCTTCAAAAATTTCTTCATGAACAAAACAGTTTATATAGTTTCCGCGGTGCGCACTCCAATCGGAAGCTTTGGCGGTGCATTAAAAGATCTTTCAGCCACACAACTCGGAGCTATTGCGATAAGAGAAGCAGTGAAAAGAGCAGGCCTGCAGCCGGAGCAAATTCAGGAAGTTTTGATGGGCTGTGTTTTGCAGGCGAATCTCGGTCAGGCCCCCGCACGCCAGGCTTCCATGCTCGCGGGCTTGCCAAACAACGTGATCAGCACCACCGTAAATAAAGTTTGTGCCAGTGGAATGAAAGCTATAGCGCAGGGCGCACAAAGTATTTTGCTGGGCGATGCAGATATTATTGTCGCCGGTGGCATGGAAAGTATGAGCAATGTTCCTTACTACTCAGCAAAACTGAGATGGGGTAATAAGTATGGAGATGTTACGCTCGTTGATGGCCTTGCAAAAGATGGCCTCACGGACGTGTATAAAAATTATGCAATGGGTAACGCAGCCGAGCTATGTGCGCGCGAATGCAACGTGAGCCGTGAAGCGCAGGATGACTTTGCGATCGAAAGTTATAAGCGAAGCCAGGCCGCATGGAGCGAAGGAAAGTTTAAAGATGAAATAGTGCCGGTCGAAATTCCACAACGAAAAGGAGATCCAATAAAATTTGCAAAGGATGAAGAACCTTTCAATGTAAAATTTGATAAAATACCGGAACTAAAACCCGCGTTTCAAAACGATGGAACTGTAACTGCAGCTAATGCAAGCACTATGAATGACGGAGCTGCAGCGCTTGTTTTAATGAGCAAAGAAAAAGCAGATGAACTTGGCGTAAAACCTCTTGCGATAATAAGATCTTATGCGGATGCCGAACAAGCGCCTGAGTGGTTTACCACAACGCCATCGTTAGCTTTACCAAAAGCTGTCGGCAAAGCAGGTTTGCAATTGAACGACCTGGATTTTGTGGAATTGAATGAAGCATTTTCTGTTGTGGGAATCGTGAATACACAAAGAATGAGTTTGGATCCTGCGAAAGTGAATGTGCATGGCGGTGCGGTTTCTATTGGTCACCCACTGGGCTGCAGTGGCGCGAGGATCATTGTAACGCTCATCAATGTGCTTAAGCAGAACGCAGGCAAATTAGGCGGCGCAGGCATTTGCAATGGTGGCGGTGGCGCAAGCGCAATGGTGATTGAAACTGTGGGTTGAGATTTCGAAGGGCGCATATATGATGTCTGATGTATGATGTATGATCTCTGATCTTCTGTTGAACTTCGTTAACTGTCACATCTTTAGTAGCGCAAGAACAAAAAGCAACCTTTTCGAACGTCATACCCAAATACGGTCGGACACCTGCTGTTGAATTTGCGACAACTTCAGGATTCAAAATCAGATTCCTGCCTTCGCAGGAATGACGCGCAAGACACATTTAATAATTCTACTGTTTTTATAACGCAAGAACAAAACGCAACGACATTGAACGTCATGCCCGATTTGATCGGCATCTCATTATTAACTGTTATGGAGTGCAGTTCTTGAATAACTACACTTTCTTTTTCACACTTTATCATATTTAAGAAAACTTTTCTTTGTCCTGTTGTGCAGGGGTGATTAGAATATTACTTTTGTTCCCATTAAAAAATTAATGAATGGGATGGATCATATTTTTACTCGGAGCAGTGGGTTGGCATATTGGCGTGTATGGAATGTTTAAGAAAGCAGGTATAGAACCATGGAAAGCGTTTATACCTTTTTATAATACCTGGTGCATGGTTGAGAAAGCCAACATCAAAAAAGTTTGGTTTTGGCTGCAGTTCATCCCGATCGCGGGGCAGTTCATTACAATATGGATCACTATCATTTTTGTAATGCACTTCGGCCAGTTCACTTTGTTGCAACACGCAGCCGCCGTTTTCCTTCCGTTCATTTACCTGCCATACGTGGGCTTTTCAAAAGATATTCGCTGGGGCGGCGATGAGGTAATGAAACGCTATAAAAAATCCGCTGCGCGCGAATGGATCGACGCTGCGGTATTCGCAGTGGTGGCGGCCACACTTATTCGCACTTTCATTTTCGAGGCATACACAATTCCAACAGAGAGCATGGAGAAGACTTTGCTTATAAACGATTTCCTGTTTGTAAGCAAAATGAGCTACGGGGCACGTTTACCCGTTACGCCATTGAGTTTTCCGTTCGTGCACAACACAATGCCGGGAATGCCTACCACTCCTTCTTATCTCACGTGGATACAATTGCCTTACAAAAGGTTACCGGGATTTACTCAGATCAAAAGAAATGACGTTGTAGTGTTCAACGTTCCTGTCGGTGACACGATCATCAACCAACCCGATTATGGAAGTAAGGTTTTGTATTACGACGTATTGCGACAAGAATATAACGGCAACCGCGATGCCTTGCTGGCCAATTTTCCGATCGTTGTTCATCCTTTTGATAAGACCGATAATTATATTAAACGTTGCGTAGGGCTGCCCGGAGATGTGATACAGGTGAAGCGGGGCCAGCTTTTTGTGAATGATCAACCCGCGTTTGTTTCGCCAAGTTCGCAGATCGACTACCTGGTTGAAACGAATGGCACGCCGTTCAGCGAAGATTTTTTAAAAGGGAATTTGGACGTGGATATCACGAACGCGGATCAAATAAGAACTGATTCCACTAATAACAACTATATCATCAACCTTACACCCGACAAAGCCCAATTGGTAAAACAGCAGCCGAACGTGAAAAACGTTTCCATATATGAATTGAACCAGTTTGACATGGGTCAAACATTTCCATTTGATACGGATGACTTCCCGTGGACAAGAGATAATTACGGGCCCTTGCATATTCCTAAACAAGGCGAGACCGTAACATTGTCGCCAAAGAATATTGCTGTATATCGGCGCGCCATCACAACCTATGAACACAATACGCTGGAAGAAAATAACGGCTCTTATGTCATTAACGGCAAGCAAACAAACAAGTACACTTTTAAGTATAATTATTACTGGATGATGGGTGACAATCGTCATCGCAGCCAGGACAGCCGCTTTTGGGGATTCGTGCCTGAAACACACATTGTCGGCAAGGCGTCGCTTATTTGGTTTAGCTGGAATAATGGGCCAAGGTGGGACCGTTTGTTTAAATCCATCCGCTAATCCAAACGCGTTTTAACGCGTTGAGTCTTTAAATTTTAATGGCATAGCTATCTGACCTCCTTGCAAAACACTTGCATTGCCTTACCTTGGAAGTTTGCCAACACATCTAATGGGAATAAGCCGCCCGCTCACACATGATCTCAGTGCGGGTAAAAGTTGCGAATAAAAGTAAGGACAGTAACCAGAGTTTTAGAACTGATCAACTTATCGGCGAACCTAATCGTCTTCTTCAAAAATTTTGTTTTTTCGCCTGACAATTTTTCGTCTAATTTGCTGCTGGCAAAAATTTTGAGCCTGTAAGAATTCACATAAAGATCTATGGAAGATAAAGAAATACAACAGGAATCGACGACGCAGGAGGATTTTGGAATAAATGCTGACGAAAATGCAGCAGGCACCACCCACCTCAACAACCCCGTAGAAGAAGACTCGTATGTCGAAAAGCTGAGCGCGGAACTTCAAGAACAAAAAGACAAATACCTTCGCCTGTTTGCCGAATTCGACAATTACAGGCGGCGGACAGCAAAAGAAAGTATTGAGCTGCGGCAAACGGCGGGAAAGGAAGTGATCGCGTCTTTGCTTGATGTGGTGGATGACTGCGACCGTGCAGAAAAACAAATGGAGACTGATACCGACATTCAGCATGTAAAGGAAGGTGCGGTTTTGATATTTAACAAACTGAGAAAGAAGCTACAAAGCCGCGGGCTTAAGGAAATGGAAAGTGTGGGAAAAGAATTCGACCCTGAAAAACATGAAGCAGTCACCGAGATCCCTGTTGCGAATCAAAAACAGAAAGGCAAGGTGGTTGATGAGATCGAAAAAGGATACTATTTAAATGACAAGATCATTCGCTTTGCCAAAGTGGTCGTAGGAAAGTAAAAAACAACTCCTGTTAAGGAGAGAGGTGGAAACATGACAAAAAGAGATTATTACGAAATACTGGGTGTTTCAAAAACTGCTTCTGCTGATGAGATAAAGAAGGCTTACCGCAAAGTGGCGATGCAGTTTCATCCGGACAGAAACCCGGGAGATAAAGAAGCTGAAGAGAAATTTAAAGAGGCCGCCGAGGCGTACGAAGTTCTCAGCGACACTGACAAACGCGCAAAATACGATCGATATGGCCATGCTGCATTTTCGCCGGGCAGCGGAGGGTTCAGCGGTAGCCAAAACGTAAATATGGAGGATATCTTCAGCCAGTTTGGAGATATTTTCGGCGATGATCTTTTCGGAAGTTTTTTTGGAGGCAGCAGAAGAGGCGCTGGCGGCGGC
>DASQJI010000215.1:0-6818 GCA_035631175.1 Parafilimonas sp. | reverse complement strand
TTCTGCAAACACTTTCGAGATACGCTGGGATATTCTTAAACACACCTTTGTGCCCTTGGCGCACTTCGTGGGAAACGATCGGATACGTTAACTCAAAAACGACGTCGTGGGAAACAAAATTGAGAATTGGCCGCATTTTCTTAATTTGCTTTTGATGATATGAAACTGTTTTCTCCCACCATATCAAAATTAGTCCGGTTACGCTACAACAATATCGAAGAATGGATGAATGACCCTTATACGGCTCAACGTGAGATCTTGCAAGACCTCGTTACTCACGGACAAAACACGGCGTTCGGCCGGCAATATCATTTCGACAAACTCTTCACGATCAAGGCCTTTAAAGAAAATGTTCCAATCCAGGAGTACGATGATATTAAGCCATTGGTGCAGAAACTAATGGATGGAGAACAAAACCAGCTCTGGAATTCGCCTGTAAGCTGGTTTGCTAAGAGCAGTGGGACAACAAGCGACAAAAGCAAGTTCATCCCTGTTACGGAAGAAAGCCTGGAAGATTGTCATTACCAGGGCGCAAAGGATGCGATTACTTTATATTATCATTTCAATCCGCTGAGTAACTTACTGACGGGCAAGGGCCTTGTAATTGGCGGTAGTCACCAGGTGAGCCAGTTGAACGAAGAAACTTATTTCGGAGACCTGAGTGCTGTGCTGATGCAGAACATGCCCTTCTGGGGCCAGTGGATCCGCACGCCGGAACTCTCCGTTGCGCTGCTCGATGAATGGGAAACGAAAATTGAAACCCTGGCGCAGTCTACGATTCATGAAAATGTCACTTCTATTTCCGGCGTGCCCACTTGGACGCAGGTGCTGATAAAAAGAATCCTAGAGATCACAGGAAAATCAACTGTAAAAGAGGTATGGCCTAACCTTGAATTATATATGCACGGCGGTGTTTCTTTCACTCCTTACAAAGAAAATTTCAGGAAACTTCTTGGCGATGGTGTTCATTATATGGAAATGTACAATGCCAGCGAAGGATTTTTCGCGGCGCAGGACAACCTGAACATGGAGGGCATGTTACTGTTCCTGAACCACGGAATATTTTATGAATTTATGCCGGTTGAGGAATATGGTAAAAGGGAACCGGAAACCGTTGGTTTGAAAAAAGTACAATTGGGCAAACAATACGCGCCGGTCATCTCAACCAATGGCGGGCTTTGGAGATATTTGGTGGGCGACACCATCCAATTTACTTCGGTGGAACCGTTTCGCATTAAAGTTACCGGCCGGCTGAAACATTTCATTAATGCATTTGGCGAAGAGATCATTGTCGACAACAGCGACACGGCTATTGCCGTTGCAAGTGAAAGGACCGGCGCTATTGTAAATGATTATACGGCAGCGCCTGTTTATTTCAGCGAAAAAAGTAACGGCGCGCACGAGTGGTTAGTAGAATTTGAAAAAGAGCCTGCGAGCCTTGAACAGTTCGTGTATGAGCTTGACACGTCGCTAAAAAATCTCAACAGCGACTACGAAGCTAAGCGGCATAAAAACATCGCGCTGAGAATGCCCGTCGTTCATATCCTGAAAAAAGGCGTATTCAGCAAATGGCTCAAACAAAAGGGCAAACTCGGTGGCCAGCATAAAGTGCCGAGGCTTAACAACGACAGGAAATATATTGATGAAATACTGCAGCTTGTATAAAAGTTGCATCTCTGATCTCTGATGTATGATCTGTGATGTCTGATCGCTGGTCTCTGATCTCTTATCTTAAGCAGACGTAGAGCGTTTTAAATACAAAAATCAGACATCAGAAATCTTTAGATCGGAGATGGGATTTACTTTTGCCCGCAACATAAAAATCCATACATGGCATTACTCGACTCAAAAGTTTGTATTGTAACCGGAGCGGCACGTGGCATCGGAGCTGCAATAGTCAGGAAATTGGCACAGCATGGCGCACACGTTGCTTTTACATACGTAAGCGATTCGAGCGCTGAAAAAGCTGCCGGGTTGGAAGAAGAAATCAAAGGCTTGGGGGTGAATGCAAAAGCATATAAAAGCAATGCAGGCGACTTTGCGCAGTGCGAGAGTTTTGTAAACGACGTGATGAAAGAATTTGGTAAAGTCGATGTATGCGTGAATAATGCGGGTATCTCAAAAGATAATTTGTTGTTACGCCTTTCGCCCGAGCAGTGGGACGAGGTGATGAATATTAACCTGAAGAGTGTTTTCAACATGACGAAACAGGTGATCCGTCCGATGATGAAAGCAAAATCAGGAAGCATCATTAATATGAGCTCTATCGTGGGCATGCGTGGCAACGCAGGACAAACGAGCTATGCGGCATCAAAAGCCGGGATCATCGGCTTTACCAAATCAGTTGCGCATGAATTAGGAAGCCGCAATATCCGCTGCAATGCCATCGCCCCGGGATTCGTTGAAACTGATATGACGCATTATTTAAAGGAAGGAACTGCCGCAGAGTCGTTTTTGAAAGAAATACCACTGGGTCGTTTTGGTAAAGCGGAAGAGATAGCTGATGTGACGCTTTTTCTTGCAAGCGATATGAGTTCATACATAACCGGCCAGGTGATCAGCGCCTGTGGCGGTCTAAATATTTAAAAAATCTCATGACCGCCTACGAGAAATTGCTTCGCGAAAATAAAGCCTGGGCACAGTCGCAAAGAACACAAGATCCCGGGTATTTTGACCGTCTTGCCCAACTGCAGGCGCCGGAGTTTTTATGGATCGGTTGCAGTGATAGCCGCGTACCTGCAGATAAGATCACCGGAACGCAACCAGGTGAAATTTTTGTACATCGCAATATTGCAAACATGGTCGTTCACACCGATGTGAACCTTTTAGCGGTGCTTGATTTCGCTGTAAATCACCTTAAGGTCAATCACGTTATTGTTTGCGGTCATTACGGATGCGGCGGCATCAAGGCTGCGATGACGAATCATGACTACAACCATGTGCTCAATATGTGGTTGCGCAATATAAAGGACGTGTACCGGTCAAATGAGGAGCAGCTCGATGCGATCGAAGACGAGGAAATGCGCACCGATCGCCTCGTTGAACTCAATGTGAAAGAACAGGTGATGCATCTTGCTGAAACTGCTATCGTGCAGCGAACCTGGAAGCACGAAAACCGCCCTACCCTTCACGGCTGGGTGTACGGCTTAAAGGACGGCATCATCAACCCGATATTCAAAATGCAGCCCGGGACGAATATTGATCAACTTTACACTTACGACGACCTTTAACTGGTTTCGTGCTGCTGCTTGTTGTAACTTTCTTCAGCCTGCTTTGCTTTTTCAAAATCCAGCACCACGCCGTTAATACAGTATCGTAAGCCTGTTGGTGTTGGGCCATCATCAAAGACATGTCCAAGATGAGCCCGGCAGCGACCGCACATCACTTCTGTGCGGTGCATTCCGTGGCTTTTGTCGTGCTCGTAGATCACCGAGCTTTTTGATATGGGCTCATAAAAGCTTGGCCAGCCGCATCCACTTTCAAATTTCGTGTCACTCTTGAACAATGGATTGCCGCACGCAGCGCAATAGTAGGTGCCGATATCTTGCAGGTCCTCATATTTACTGCTCCATGGACGTTCGGTGCCTTTCTCCCGGACGATGTGATAAACCTCAGGCGAGAGTAATTTTCTCCATTCCTCGTTACTTAGGGCAACTTTCCGCGAGTCTGTTCTTGAATAAACGGCGTTTTCTTCTGTGTTTTTATTCATGCGAAGGTTAAATTGGTTTGCAATTACAAGGTACGTAATAACACGAGCAAAGGTTGATGCCGAAGCCCTGATTTTTAGATATCAAACGTTATATTTGCTTACAAGGTTAGTAAGCAACATGTTTAACGTTATCCTCTTCGGGCCTCCCGGCAGCGGAAAAGGCACGCAAAGCCAAAAGCTGATTGAGAAATATGGTTGGAAACATTTGTCAACCGGCGACCTGCTTCGCAGTGAGATCACACAGCAAACACCGCTTGGCATCGAAGCGAAGAATTTCATTGATAAAGGTCAGCTCGTTCCTGATGAGGTTGTGATTGGAATGATTAGCACGGCGCTTGAAACAAATCCTGATGCTGCAGGCTTTCTTTTCGATGGATTTCCCCGCACCGACGCACAAGCCGAAGCGCTGGACAAACTGTTGCACCTGAAAAAGACCGCTATTGGAGTGATGCTTGCACTTGATGTTACAGAAGATGAGTTAATAAAACGCCTTTTGAATCGTGGACAAACCAGCGGACGGAGCGACGACGTTGATGAGGCGATCATTCGCAGCCGCATTCGCGAGTATGAAAACAAAACCAGGCAGGTTGCCGATTACTATAAGACCTTCAAAAAAGTAGTTCACGTGCCCGGTGAGGGCAGCGTTGATGAGATCTTTAAAGCTTTATGTAAAGAGATCACGATGCGTATGCAAGCGGTTGATCTCGCGGAGTGAGTGTTACGATAAGATTCCGACGACCGTTTCCTATTGCCTGCCTAAATCCTTCTCTCCCTATCTTTGCGCTCCGCAAAAAACAGTATGTTTAATAAACGCACACGGATCAAGGATCTATTGGCTGATGAAGCTACCGGCAAAGAGGTCGTGGTTATGGGTTGGGTACGCACGTTCCGCAATAACCAGTTCATTGCACTCAATGATGGAAGCACAAATAACAATCTGCAAGTCGTAGCGAGCTTAGGCGAATTTCCCGAAGATATTCTGAAGCGGATCACCACCGGCGCTTCGTTGCGGGTTGAAGGAGAACTGGTGCCGAGCCTTGGAAAAGGACAGAAGGTCGAATTGAAGGCAAAGACTATCGAGGTCCTTGGCGATTCGGACGCAGAGAAATATCCTCTTCAGCCTAAAAGGCACAGTCTTGAATTTTTGAGGGAGATCGCTCACCTGCGTTTTCGGACAAGCACCTTCGGATCAATTTTTCGCGTGCGGCATACGCTAGGTTACGCTGTCCATAAGTTCTTTAATGATAAAGGATTCATTTATCTCCATACACCCATTATAACCGCGAGCGACGCGGAAGGAGCGGGCGAAATGTTTCGCGTTACCACCTTGCCTTTTCACAACCCGCCCAGAAAAGGAGATGCCTCAATAGATTTTAGCGAGGATTTTTTTGGAAAAAGCACACACCTTACAGTGAGCGGACAACTTGAGGGAGAACTTGCCGCGATGGCTTTGAGTGACATCTACACGTTTGGCCCGACATTTCGCGCGGAAAATTCAAATACAACGCGGCATCTCGCCGAGTTCTGGATGATAGAGCCGGAAATGGCTTTTTATGATATTGATGATAACATGACCCTTGCGGAAGAGTTCATTAAATATATCATTCAATACGCAATGGACAATAGCCGAGACGACCTTGAGTTTTTGGCGCAACGTCTTGAGGATGAAGAAAAACAATTGCCGCAGGATAAACGCAGCGAGCTCGGGTTGATTGAAAAGCTGGAGTTTGTTCTAAATAACTCATTTGAAAGGATCACATATACAGACGCTATCAATATTTTACTTGAAAGTCCTGCTTATAAAAAGAAAAAGTTTCAGTACGATGTAAGCTGGGGTATCGATCTGCAAAGCGAACACGAGCGTTACCTTGTTGAAAAGCATTTTAAGAAACCGGTTATTGTAACCGGCTATCCCGCGGACATCAAAGCGTTTTATATGCGCATGAACGACGACGGCAAAACGGTGGCCGCAATGGACATTCTTGCGCCGGGCATTGGCGAAATAGTCGGCGGTAGCCAGCGTGAAGAAAGGCTTGACAAGCTTGTCGAACGGATGAAACAGATGAATGTGCCAGTAGATGAAATGCAGTGGTACCTTGATACGCGTCGTTTTGGTTCTGTACCACACTCCGGTTTTGGCCTGGGCTTCGAGCGTATGGTTCAGTTTGTTACCGGGATGACAAATATTCGCGATGTGATCCCGTTTGCGCGGACACCAAAGAATTGTGAGTTTTAGAAGCTCATCATTTCTTTAAACTTCACAGTTTGCCTGCGGCTCACTTCAATTTTTTCGCCGCCTTTTAGTTCAACCAGCAAACCACCGTTGAAGTATGGCTCTATCTTCTCTATCCAGCGAAGATTGATGATATGTTTCCGGTTTGCACGGAAAAATATTCGATCATCGAGGCGTTCTTCAAGCGCGTTCAGGGATTTTAAGATAAGAGGTTTATTCGTTCCAAAGAACACTTTTGCGTAGTTGCCCACACTTTCAAACAAACGGATCTCACTCAGCTTTACAAACCAGCAGCGCTCACCGTCTTTCACAAATACCTGGTCTGCTTCCGTAAGCGGGCCGCGGTTTACTCCGTGCAATCCTTGTCTTTCTTTGCTGATCTCGTATTGCAATTTGTGCACGGCATCGGCAAGGCGTTTTGGTTCAATTGGCTTTAAAAGATAATCAAGCGCATTCACATCAAAAGCCTTCAATGCATATTCGTCATAAGCTGTTGTGAAGATCACATGCGGCGCTCTTTCAAGATCAGTTAAGAGGTCGAAGCCCGTTTTTCCCGGCATTTGAATATCGAGGAAAATCACATCCGGGTTCTGATTTTCAATCTTGTCAACACCCTCCTGCGCATTTGCGGCTTCGTCCACAACATCTATGTCCGGGTAATCCAGCAAAAGTTTTTTGAGCTCCGCTCTTGCGAGCCTTTCGTCATCAACTATTATCGCTTTTAATGGCATGTGATTTTTATTTTAAAGATGAAATTGCCGACACAGGCAAAATAACCCTTGCCTGGACTGTATTGCCGTTGATATTTTTTATTTCGAAACGGGCGTCATTTCCGTATAATAATTTGAGGCGGTTCGTTGTGCTTGCTATACCAAA
>DASQJI010000214.1:0-8589 GCA_035631175.1 Parafilimonas sp. | reverse complement strand
TTATCACACATTGGACCGATGGCGACATTTTTATATCTCCTTCTAAAAATTCTTCCACTACTCCTCCCATTGAGGAGAACTTTTCGAAAAATAAATCTTCCCCGAGGTCTTTGGCAACCGTTTGCAAGTGCTGCGAAAAACTGGAAGCAATATTTTCCTCCAGCATATCATCTGTTGCAACATCAGGATATTTGTAAATCGCATTCCCGTCGCCGCTGAATCCTTCGTTCATTTTCAATACAGCTTTTCGAATAGAGGGATATTTCCTTTTCAGGGTTGCCAAGGCATGGATCACATCTTCCTTGTTGCCCAGGTCTTCGAAGCCATCCGGCAAACTCACGCCACACGATCTGAAAGTTTTTCTGCCGCCCGACTTTGATCCTTCATAAAAAAGATCGGGATCAGTGCCAAACAACGGAATGCCCAATTGCACCGCTAATGTTTTTTCAAGCGGAGTGATATTGAAACAAGTAAGGTGTGCTGAACATGGATCTGGTATGTTTTGCCGGATCTGTTCGATAAGCCGTGGCCGGTCCAATATTTTTTGCGTGAGTGGTTTGGGGGATGAATCGTAACAGCTAAGCATGGTGATCCTTTTCCTTGCGTGATTCCCGGTAACGCCAGGCAAAAGATGCAGGTAATAATCAATGATCACATTTGCAACCGGAATGCTGGTAACATAAATTATTTTCGTCAGAGGCAATCGCAACAACATTAGTAGGCACAACATTCGTTCTTCATAATGCAGGAAGCCTTTCACCTTGGATAAAATTTCACGGTCCAATGTGAATGAAGGAATGATAACGACGGTTCTCGGCGCGAGCTTATCGGGAAATATTTTCTCGTATTGTTCTTGAAAATGTTGTTGAATATTTTCGAACATGGCCTTTTCTTCGTCCGAACCGGGGCCGGGTAATTGAACGTTGATGGTAAAAGTCTTTCTTGCTCCTGTTATTCCGATTTCCATATCAAAGCTTTGTCGAAAGATAAGGGAATTTGTTCTGTCGGTCAGACCTTATGATTCGACTAAAAAATTTTTTTTATTGTTCTCATTTATGCTGTGCCCGGCGCAGTCTCCGTAGTTCCCGGTAAACTTGAAGCGCCTGTTGATGCATGAGATAATATATTTTTATCTTTATTCAACCGTTCCAGAATTGTAAAAAAGTAAATATGAAAAACAAACTATTTCTGCCAATCCTGGCTATTCTTTTCATCGCTGGCTGTGCACGAAATGCCATTACCGGACGAAACCAGTTGTCGCTTGTTTCTGAAGATACACTTCAAAAGATGGCGAACGTTCAATACGCTCAGTTCCTGGCTCAAAACAAAGTTGTTGATGCTTCGGGCAGCACTGACGCTGGAATGGTTACCAGAGTCGGTACACGCATTGCAAACGCAATCAATGAATACTATAAACAAAAGGGCCTTTCGAGCGCATTGCAGGGATATAAATGGGAATTTAATCTTGTGCAAAGCAATGAAGTAAACGCGTGGTGTATGCCTGGCGGCAAAGTTGTGGTATACACCGGCCTGTTGAGTGTAACCCAAAACGAAGCGGCGCTGGCAATTGTGCTAGGTCATGAAATCACCCATGCGGTGGCCGGGCATGGACGAGAGCGTATGAGCCAGGCAATGTTAGCGCAGGATATACAGGTGGCTGGCAACCTGGCGTTAAGCAACAACCCAAGGACAGTGAATATTTTCAATACCGTGTACGGCCCGTCTGCACAAGTCGGTGTGCTGCTGCCTAATTCGCGCAAGCAGGAGTCGGAGGCTGATCATTACGGTTTGATATTCGCAGCGATGGCAGGTTATGACCCCCATGAAGCGATTCCGTTTTGGGAACGAATGGCGAAGTTGGGTGGCGGGTCAAAGCCGCCGCCATTCTTAAGCGATCATCCGGCTGATGAAGAGCGTATTAAGAAACTACAGGAACTAATGCCAGAGGCGCTGACCTATTACAAGCCGGCAGGCCAATAGCATTTCTTTTCTTTCGTCGGTCACTCAAAAACTATCGACCCTTTGTCGCCTCGGAAAACGATCCATAAATTTTTCGAAATGACAATTGTGTTGTCGACTCTAGTATTTGTCTGAAACTCCAGGCTATTAATGCTATACCGAGTGTTCCTGGTTCTGGCTTTGAAGTGAAAACTGAAATTGTCCGGTGAAGTGAAAGTACTGTCGTCCTTCTTCGTATAACCGCATGTTGACAAGAAGTTAGACATGAAATTTTTTTCTTGTAGTGTTACGTTTAGGACGATCCCTGTAAATCTTTTTAAGATCTTATTCTTTCGTTCGTCCTCATATTGTTTCAGGTATGCAATACGGCTAAAAGTATGGTTGGGATTCTCGAAGTGATTGTAATCAAAATATTCGTGTGCATACTCCATCACCCAGAAATAAATATGCGAGTTTGAAAAATAAGCTGAGTCGTCAATGCTGAGACTGGTAAACCACGGGACCATTTTGTCATCCATTTTTCTATGGTTCAACTCGATCACTGTTTTATAATTTTTGTTCAGCTGAGAATCGAGCCGTAGTATATCGCCCGCTTTATCGACGCTGAAACCAATTCCCGAAAAACCCACCGAATCTGAAACGTCTGACGGGCCAAAGATTTCGAAATAACTGTCGATGCCGTAGATGTACGAGCCAGTCCATTTTCGACCGCTGTCCGCCATCGTCGTCCTCGTTGAAAATGCCGCAAATTCATTTTTTATGAAATCGGAATTTCGGATCGCTGAGATATCTGCAGAATCGAATGTAAGGAACACATGATTAAAATAAACCGGCACATGCTGCGCCAATGCACATGAGGATGCAGCTAAAAATAGAATAAGAAATCTCATTGGTAGAAAAACAAATTCTTAAATCCTCAATCCAAATTCATTTCTTCAAGTGGGCTTTGAAAGTTCCATTCGGCTGATAAGATGTGAATCCGATTGCTTTATCGCCCTGCACTACAAATTCCACCTTGTAACCGTTCATGTTCTTAACGATGAAAGTATCCGGCCCTGCGGGTACCAGCTCAAACTCTCCCTGCATAGGAACGCTACCCCATAAGGCGCCGTTCCTTACAAATACAGTCACCGTCTGACCCACACCTTCCACTTCAAAATCGCCGGTGTATTTTTCCAATCCGCCCTCCGGCTTATACGCGGGTCTGCCTTCCATTGCATCCAGCTTTATCCTGGTCTCTCGAACTTCCTTTATATCGAGCGCCTTTTTGTACCAGGTGATTGCATTCGCGGTGTCTTTCTTTTCTGCAAACAAGTCACCATACGAATCATATACATTGCTGCTCTGCGGATAATTAACGATGTTCATTTGAAAAAGTGCAGCCGACTTTGCATAGTATTTATGGCGCATCGCATCGTAGCCCAAAAAATTGACGAACAGTTCGGGAGGTGAAATTTTATAGCCCATTTCTTTCGAGACGGTATCATAATGGCTTTTCAATTTCTTAACGATGGCGGGCGTGGAGTCTGTCAGGTCATGGTTGGTCAAATTCAAGCGATAGTAGTCAAAAATAAATCGGAGTCCATCATATTCGCTCATAAGTGGAACGGAACCGTGATTGTCGTCTGGATAATATTTGCTTGCATACCTTAACCCGTTCGGCGGATTACCTTTAATGAATTTGTCGAGCGCAAAGATCGAACGTATGTGCCGGGTATCAGACGTCGTATCCTTTTTCATATTGTCGAGTGTCATACCTGGCGGCATTGTGTTTGCAATCCCCAGATACAATCGCTCGCCGTCATAATTCTTTGCCTTTAGTTTTTCTTCCGTTGCTTTTAAAAATTGCTGTTTATTGTACCACATACTCGGATCAATGGCGATATACGCATTGAATAATTTAGTATGATTTGTAATGGCGTCCATCACTGTTAGTCCGCCAAAAGAGTGGCCGATCAGTACCCGGTATGGTTGGGTTGGATATACGGAATCGATGTGTGGCATCAGCTCTTTTTCAATGAACGAAATAAAGTTTTCTGCACCACCGGATGTCCTTGAGAAGTTGCTGTCCATGAACGGCGCATCAGTCGAGACATGCGTTGGCGTAAGATCACGTGTGCGGTCCGTGTTCGGAATAGCGACTACTATCATTTCAGGTAGAATCGTATTGCCGTTCACCTGGCTTAACTGCTGTACCAGGCCAACGACCGATGGAAAATGCGCATCGCCATCGAGTAAATAAACCACCGGGTAACGTTGACTTGTATCCGGGTTGCCGGATGTCATGTTCGGAAGATAAACCCAAATGGTTCTTTGTTCATTTAAGATTGTGGAATAGACACTATCTGTGCGGCCAATCGTGATCTTGTTATCATTTTGCGCGCATAACGCAGACATCGCTGCGCTGAAAACGACCAGGAAAAAAGCTTTTCTCATAGCGGAAGAATTTCTAGAACAATCTTTATGTTGTGCCAAAAGTAATTTGATTTGAGCGGTCGTTTTTATTCGGAATTCAATTTTATGTTTTGAATGCAATACGGCCAGCCCAGGCTTTTGAAATTAACTGTCTTAAGTTTTTCGGAGCACTTCCGGGTTAACAAGATGGGGCATCCGGCCATTCTTATAAAATTCAATGATATTTTCAGCTGCCAGCTTGCTCATTGCATTTCTCGCTTCCACCGTCGCTGAGCCAATATGCGGAACGACCGCAACGTTTTCCATATTCAGCAGAGCATTATTTTTATCCATGGGTTCCGGGTTTGTAACATCTAAACCAGCGCCCCAGATCCTGCCTTCGTCCAGTGCACGTATCAAGTCTTGTTCATTATGCACGGCACCGCGCGAGGTATTAATAAAAATGGATGTTGATTTCATTTTATCAAAAGCTGTTCTGTTGAATATGCCTTTCGTTTCCTCGCTCGATACACTATGAACAGAAAGCACATCGCTTTGTGCGAGCAATTCATCGAAGCTCACGTACCTGGCATTCAATATTTCTTCTGCCTCGTTGTTGGGCTTTCGGTTATGATAGATCACATCCATATTGTATGCCCCCTTGCAGCGCTTTGCCATTTCTGTTCCGATGCGCCCTAACCCGAACACACCAAGTGTTTTCCCTTTTAGCTCGATACCAAGGTTTGATTTTGGTGTAAAATGTTTCCACTCTCCTTTTTCAATTTTTTTGTGCATGAAAAACATTTTTCTCGATGCAGCGATCATCAGCCCGAATGCAATGTCCGCTGTGGCATCGGTCAGCACGCCGGGCGTGTTGCCGACAGGAATTCCAAGACGAGTTGCTTCACCGATGTCGATATTGTCATAACCCACACCGAACTGCGATATAATTTGGAGGTGACTGCAGTCACTCAAAAAACTCGCATCAATCTTTGCAGTCAGCGTGCAAAGCAGCGCGTCGGCCTGCTTTGTGTTTTTAACAAGTTCCTCTGGCGGTATCGGCGCATCCTCATCCCATGTCATCACATTAAAACTTTCCCGTCGTAACATGTCGATACCAATATCCGGAAGTACGCTGCTTACAAAAACTTTTACGTCAGCAGGATCTCTTTTCATGCGGTTTCATTCTGTCAATGTAAATTTATGATGAGTTTTTCTTCCAGCATTTTTCCATTGCAGCTATCAATTTCTTTTATGACCATTAAACGGCTTATCATTTTTCTCCTGTTGCCTTTCGCGAGTGGAAAAAATATCGCTCAACAAAACAGCGCGCTGCATATGAATAAGAAGCCTGGCGCAACACCACTCAATGTGATCTTTATCTTAACGGACGACCATCGATATGATTTTATGGGCTTCACCGGCAAAGTGCCATGGCTCAAGACGCCGAACCTGGACAAGCTTGCAAAAGAAGGCGTATGGATCAGGAATGCATCTGTTACTACATCGCTGTGCTCGCCAAGCAGGGCGAGCATTCTCACGGGCATGTATGCGCACAAGCATACCGTGGTTGATAACAGCTCGCCGTTACCGCCGAACCTCATTTTCTTTCCTCAATATTTACAGCAGGCAGGATACGCAACCGCATTTTTCGGCAAATGGCACATCGGCGAAGCAGACGACGGCCCGCAAAAAGGTTTCGACCAATGGGAAAGTTTTCGTGGACAAGGAGTCTATTATAATCCGACATTAAATATAAACGGCAAGGAAACGCGTTACGGCGACAGCACATACATCACGGAGTTACTTACACAGCACACAATAGACTGGCTTGGTAAACAGGACAAGAATAAACCGTTCTTCGTCTATCTTTCTCACAAAGCAGTTCATGCCGAATTCTATCCGTCAAAAAAATTTAAAGACGTTTATAAGAACGAATCGATACCATATCCATCAACCATCAATATCACTGCTTCGGACACGAGCATTGTTTACGGTAGCACGCAGGAATGTCCCACCGGCGAAATGGTAAAGAACGATACAAGCTACAATGTTGCGGATATTCCCAAATGGGTGTGCAGGCAACGTTACAGTTGGCACGGCGTCGATTACATGTATCATGGCCAAATCGCTTTTGACGATTTTTACCGGCGCTATTGTGAAACTTTGTTAAGCGTTGATGAAAGCGTTGGTGAGATCATACAATACTTAAAGGAAAGTGGCCGCGACAAAAACACGGTTATTATTTATATGGGTGATAACGGGTTTCTCATGGGTGAACATGGGCTCATAGACAAGCGCAACATGTATGAAGAATCTATGAAAGTTCCTCTGCTCGTTTATGCACCTGGCTTAATTGAAGGTGGACAGACGCTTGACGAAATAATTCAGAACATCGACATGGCACCGACCATACTTGATATTGCCGGCATACAAAAACCAGATCAAATGCAAGGTGTTTCATTTTATCCTTTGCTAAAAGGGCAACAACTTGTTTGGCGTGATCGCGCATTTTACGAGTATTACTGGGAGTATGCATTTCCGCAAACGCCAACCACGTTTGGAGTTCGTGAGGGTAATTATAAATTTATTTTTTATCCCGGTATTTGGGATATCAATGAATTCTATGATCTCAAAAATGATCCCGAAGAAAAGAAAAATCTTATCCGTGCAACAGCATATCAGCCGTTGATAAGCAAGATGAGGGATGAACTGTACGACTGGCTTGAAGAAACCGGAGGCATGCAAATACCGTTGAAGCGATTGCAAGGCAAACGCATGGACAATCTCTACAAGGATACATATTGAGAAGTTCTACTTACACTGGCGACTTCACCGGCAAGCCAGATAAGGCGATGGCTCGTATGTCAAAATAAATAGCGTATTTCTGTCGTGAGCGATCAGAAAAATCTTGCGCGGGATGATCGCGGCACTCTACATTTGAAAAAAACATTAATTGAACAGGCGAAATTTTATCGAACTCACGGGCGTTTCATTCGCGTCGTTACTGCTACCGAATTTTGTAAAAGGTCAAAGAATTGCCGGTACCCTTATTCAGATGCCAGATGAGGTAAAGATCTTTTCGCAAGGAACATATTGGCCCTTGGCTTCGGCGGATAAGCAAACATGGAATTATAAAGACATAGTCGTAAGGCTTAAGAACGCAAAAGATTCTGTTTCAGTTTTTGTGCGCTCACCCACACTTGCCTTACAGGAAGTGCAATTGTCGTGGCGACTTCCAGCCTTGAAAAATGCGGTCGTTTTGGGCGATGCCTGGGAGCGCACGTATGGAGATGTAAGCTGGCAGTCGCTGAACACCACAAAAAAATTACCGTGGTATTGTGTTGAACACGATGAAAACAACACAGTTTGTTTCGGCGTAAAAACCGGTTGCAGCGCGATCTGTTACTGGCGTATAGCCGATAATGAGCTGCAATTGAATCTTGATACGAGAAATGGCGGCAACGGTGTTCAACTTGGCGGCCGGATGTTACATGCGGCCGATATTGTTACTACGAGAAATGAAGGCAACGAAAATGTATTCGCAACCGTTCGCCGTTTCTGCGGCGAAATGTGCGACAAGCCGCGACAAGTTGCAGAACCTGTGTACGGCATCAACGATTGGTATTTTGCGTACGGAAATAATTCCGCGGATCTTATTCTTGAGCATACGGCTTTACTTGCTCCGCTCGCAACAAACAATTCAAATAAACCTTTCTCTGTGATCGATGATGGTTGGGCGACCGGCACCGACTATTCGAAGCCAAATGAAAAGTTTGGTGACATGCATGGCCTTGCCAATAAGATAAGGCAGCTCGGCATGCGACCGGGAATCTGGACGCGCCCATTGTTGGCGAAGCCGGGCGAAAGCAAGAATATATTCGCGCCCGATTTTCAGAATGATAACAAAGAAAGCCCTGTATTGGATCCTACGATCGAGGAAAATATTTATCGGATAAAAAATAATATCACTTTATACAAACAATGGGGCTTTGAGCTTGTGAAACATGATTACACAACGTTTGATATTTTTAGCAAATGGGGTTTGGAAATGAGTGATAAAATGACGGAACCGGGCTGGCAATTTCATGATAATTCAAGGACAAATGCAGAAATCATTTTGTACCTGTATAAGTCAATTCGGGATGCGGCGGGCGGTATGTATTTGATAGGATGCAATACCATCAGTCATTTATCTGCGGGCATGTTTGAGTTAAATCGTATTGGCGATGACAC
>DASQJI010000213.1:0-6206 GCA_035631175.1 Parafilimonas sp. | reverse complement strand
GTTTGTTCCTGAACATCTTTATTGATGAGCAGCGGTTCCTTTGTGAGAATGATTTTTGAAGTGAGCCCTTCTCCAAGTTTCATTGGCGGATTGTTTTCTCCGTACTGGTATGGGAAGGTTATGATATTGGTTTTTTGATTGACTAACGCGAGATAAACAATGTTTGCATTGAACAGGTCTTTCAGTTTATCGCCAACCAAACTAATAAGATCGTTTGGATCTAACTGAGATGCGAGCGCTTTGCTGATACTGTTGACTGTGCTAAGCTCCGTTGCCCTTTGTTTTGTTTCGGCAAGAAGAACCGTTGTTTCGTCAAACAGCCGTGCGTTTTGTAAAGCCACAGTCATACTGTTTGCCAATGTCTCCAGCAACCGGATGTCTGGTTTACTGAATGCATGTTCCTCGTCTATATTTTGCAAGCTCACATAGCCTTTAACTTCTGAACCGGACAGTAACGGAACGAACAACAAAGATTTTGGCATCTTTGTTTCGCCGATGGCCGTGATTCCAAATTCAGTCCGCGCTGCTTCTTCCGTTTCTATATAGATCGTACGTTTTCTTTCGATCAGTAATTGCCGCATGTCGCCGATCGGCCTCGGCTCGAGGTCGAATTTTTCTCCATTCTCAAATACGTAGTTGAAATATTCCGTTTTGGTTGCATGATCAAAGTTGGCGATGATCACAGCCTGGGCGCTAAAAAGGTGTTGTAAGCGATCACCAACCAGGTCATAAATTCCCTGTGTATCCATTTCTCTTACTAATCCATCCTGCACACTATTGATCACTGCGAGCTCCGCGGTGCGTTGTTCTGTTTCTTTCAGAAGACGATTTGTTTCGTCAAAAAGTCTGGCATTTTGAAGAGCCACGCTCAT
This sequence comes from Parafilimonas sp., assembly GCA_035631175.1. Taxonomy (GTDB): domain Bacteria; phylum Bacteroidota; class Bacteroidia; order Chitinophagales; family Chitinophagaceae; genus Parafilimonas. The sequence continues at coordinate 5,334 of DASQJI010000213.1, read as the reverse complement.
TGCAGAAACGACCGTTTGCAGAAGGCGTACTTCGGACTCACCAAAGGCATTTTCTTTTTCGTAATCACTAATGGCTACCATTCCCATTACCTGCGTTCCTGACATGATCGGCACTGCAAGCATGGCTTTTTCCATTTGCGTGCCTGGAATTACTACGGAATCAAATTCCTTCATACGCTCGGGCAGGTTTTCGTTGACAAGTAATGTTTGTCCTGTCGTAAAAACATGTTTTGATATGCCGCGCATAGCTTGAGGCGGGATGTCATGGTGCTTGCCATTTTCAACGAAGTATGGGTAGAACACCTGGTTTGTTTCGGGCGAAAAAATGCGAATGTCGATATCAAGTGTGCCCATCACCTCGCGAAGTTTATTCCCCACCAACTTATAGATAGCCTCAATATGCAATTCTTTTGCAAGCCCTTCCTGCACGCTGTTGATCACTGCAAGTTCCGCAGTGCGTTGTTCGGTTTCTTTTAATAAGCGATTTGTTTCATCAAACAGCCTTGCGTTTTCAAGCGCCACGCTCATGCTGTTCGTTAACGTAGTGAGCAGCCTGAGATCCGATTCAGTAAAAGCATTCTCCTTGTCAACATTCTGAAGGCTTACAGAACCTTTCACGTGTTCGCCGACGATCATCGGCACAAAAACGGCTGACTTAGGCGCCTGGCCCTGTGTGATGGCAGATCCACCAAACCTGAGTGCTGTTTCATTAAACTTATCGTTGATCAGCAGTGATTCTTTTGACTTGAGCAGCGCTTTGTTTGCCCACATAAGCGGCCGCGGTTGGTCGGCGTAAAACCTTTGTCCTTTCTCAATTGCGTATCGCAGATGTTCGTTTACGTTATCCGAATCAAATGTGCGTATAACAACTACCTGCGCGTCGAACAGTGTGCGGATGCGTTCACCAACGAGGTCATAAATCCCCTGCATGTCGAGTTCATGTGCAAGGCCTTCCTGTACGCTGTTGATGACTGCTAATTCTGCGGTGCGCTGTTCGGTTTCTTTCAATAAACGCTTTGTTTCATCAAACAGTCTTGCATTTTCAAGCGCAACGCTCATGCTGTTTGCGAGCGTCTCCAACAGGCGAACATCAGAATCGGTGAATGCATTTTCTTTATCGATATTTTGAAGGGTTACATAGCTGGTTACTTCTTCATTAGCGATCAATGGAACAAACAATAATGACTTAGGCATCTCGCTGCCTTTTACCACCTTCAATCCAAATTCAGCAAACGCAGCCTCTATGTTATTGTTGATAAGAATTTTTTTCTTTGTACGGATCAATTGCTCACGCAGTTTGTCATAGGGTCTTGGATCAGGATAGTAGCGCTCTCCTTTTTCGATCATGTACACGAATTTCTCGATGCCCATCTTTTTGTCGAGTGTAACAATTCCAACTGCCTGCGCATCAAAAACGTCGCGGATCTTATCACCAACCAAATCATAAATTGCCTGGATATCTAATTTGGAAGCCAGCCCATCCTGCACGCTGTTGATCACAGCAAGCTCCGCGTTGCGTTGTTCAGTTTCTTTCAATAAACGCTGTGTTTCATCGAAGAGGCGCGCATTTTCCAACGCCACGCTCATGCTGTTAGCCAATGTTTCCAGCAGGCGAATGTCAGAATCGCTGAATGCGTTTTCCCTGTCAACATTTTGCAGGCTTACATAACTCGTGATCTTATCGCCGATCGTTAGCGGTACAAACACGCCGGATCTTAATGGCTTTGTTCCCGGAAGTGCGGCTCCGCCAAACCAGTTGAATCCTTCTTCCGATGTTTTTATAACTATTTTTTGACGGGTTGATATAAGATGCTTTCTTAGTTTATCCAGCGGCCGTGATGCATGGTAAAATCTTTCACCGTCTTCAATACCATATTGAAAATTCTCGGTTCCGGCAGCATGATCAAACGTTGCGATAACAACCGCCTGCGCGTCGAACACTTTGCGGATACGCTCACCCACCAGCTCGTAGATCGCCTGCATGTCGAGTGCACTTACCAACGCTTCCTGCACGCTGTTGATCACCGCCAGTTCCTGCACGCGTTGACTGAGTTCAACGGTTCTGTCCGACACAATTTTTTCAAGCTCCCGGTGCTTTTCATGTAATTGTTTCGTTCTATAACGGACAACTAAATAAACAATGCCGATTGCCGCAAGCGCATATAATAAATAAGCCCACCACGTTTGAAACCATGGCGGATTTACTGTGAACGCATATATTGCTTCCTCGCTCACCTTTTGATACACATTCATAGCCCGCACATGGAATTTGTAGTCGCCGTGCGGCAGATTGGTGTATTCCTTATAAGAATTTGTTCCCCAGTCAGACCATCCTTTGTCAAAGCCTTCTAACCAGGTTTGATATTTTGTTTTGTCTTCCTGCTCAAAGAACGGTGCTGAATACTCAAAACGTAAACTGTTGTCGCTTGAAGCAAGCGACATGCTGTTTTCACCGTCCTGGTCAACCTCAGGGTTGAGTGTTTGCTTTCCAGCCGTAACATCGCGAAGCAACGTCTTGTAACGCTGATCATAATTTTTTTTGAGGTGCTCATCAAAACGTACCAGTCCGTCGGTGGTGCATATCCATACCGCTCCGCTTGGTTCCGGATAAAAATAGCTTATCGTTCGTTCAGCAATAGGGAGCAACGACGTCTTATCGATCCGGTAACTTCCGTCGGGCTGCGGAATTGCGATCTCTGATTCTTTGCCTACTCGTATCCATACACGCCCTGCATAATCTTCCACTAAAACAGTCTCATCGCGACCGCCGGCGCGGGGAAAAGTGCCGAACCTTTTATCCGTTACAAACTGTTTAGTTGCGGGGTCGAACTTGTAAATGCCGGAATCGGCGGCAAAAAGAACGTCTCCGTGTACCGGGAAAACCGGGCCGCCGCCCGCCGGCAATCCATTGTCCCGTGCAAATTTTTCGGCAACACATTTTGGCAGATCAATTAGACCTTTATCATCAAACGCAAGTTTCAAACGATACGCCGCTTCACTTTGCGTTCCTACCCACAATGTTCCTTTATTGTCTTCCGCAAATGTCCAGACCTGTTGGTTGATACCCGGGATCGCACCAAGATACTGCCATGCAGGGTTGTTGTCCTTTGTCTGAGATCTTCTCCCAAACACGAGGGTGCCTTGCAGGGCATCGCCGGTAAAAAGCAGGTCGGGGCGATCTTTTGAGATAAACAAGGCAGCGATTTGTAAATTTCCGCTGACAGACGGACGTAACAGGTGAACCTTGTTGTCTTTTATTGAAAAAAGTCCATCAGTGGCTACAAGCAGTTGGTCATTGTCGGGCTGAAGTGTGAACACCTGGTTCGTCGCAATTTCTTTTATAGGATCAAAAATTCCGGTTGTTTCATTAAGCCGCCGCATGCCATTGGTAGTACCCACATATATCACCCCGCCAAACCTGCACACAGAAAGCACCGCGGTAGTGATACCGGACTGTACGCCAAATTGCGTAAGCGGCGAACCTGTTTCAATTCTTGAAATGCCGTTGTCTAATCCCAGCCAAACATTTCCCTGCCGGTCGGGATACACCGAGTATACGGATTCATCCTGCAGACCGGTTGCCCGATTAATAAGGTTGAGCGTTCGGCCCGCCTTATCGATCACCAGTAAGCCTTTGCCGGCCAAAGCAAGTGCGTAGTTTCCGTCTTGCAGCACAGCACCTCTGTATAAAGTGGAACTCAGGAGTGAGTCTGCCTGGATGGTGAATTTGGTGAACTGCTTGCCGTCAAAAAGATAGCAGCCGCTGTAAAACATGCCGAGCAAGTATTTCTTTTCGTTCTTGTTATCATCATATGGTAACATCACCTGCATTCGTTCGCTGCCCAGGAACTCACTTCCCGGAATGAGTTCGAGAGAGTCGTTAACCATTTTGAAAAGTCCCAATGCTTGCTGGTGCACATAGTAGACGCCGTCCAGGTAAAATGCATACATGAACCTGGTCTTTGGCTCCCACGTTTTCAATTCGCCGGTAATTTTACCTGAGCTGTCCTCTTGTAGCCTGAAGATGCGCTCTCTTGCCTGGAAATAAACACCGCGGTCTGTTACGTAAACAGACCATATGTCATTAAAGGCCCGCAGTGAATCCGGAATGTATTTTAATAACGGTGTGGCTTTCATTTGACCAGTACTGCTATCGGCTGAGAGGTAACCGAAGTTGCCAATAGCTCCATAATAGATCAAGCCCTTCTTGTTTTTGCCCATTGCTCTCACCGCTACCTGCCCACCATTACTGCAATCAATTTTTCGCCAGATCACACCATCGTACTGAAGAATATAGTTCTGATTGCCAAAATACATCAATCCATTGTCGTCCTGTATTTCAGAAAAAATTTGCGGATAGGCCTTAAACGTTTTAGGAGAATAATTATTTACAAAAGGCAAGCCCTTCTCCGCGTTGCCCTGGCCGTTAGTAAATAATGGTTGTAAGAAAAAAACGAAGCCGAAGGCTATAACAAGGCACTGACAGGTCACGTTCCGTGGATGCCGGAATTTTTTGTTTAGCATGTTGATCCGTATTTCAATCGTTCTCGTTGGAGAGTAAAACAGTTTTGATTTGGATTTCAAATCTGCTTCGCAGAAATTTTTGTAAATATAAAACATCCGCTCAAACTAACTATCATTACCGGCAACCTGCCGCGACTCTTCAATCTTTTATGAGGTCAATCGTTTTTTTATCGACTTTAGCCGAAAATATTTTATGCTTCATTCCGGGAAAATTAAATCATTGCAGGCAAAGGTTCGAATCGTCGTGCCTGTGTTTTGTGCAGTGCTGATCTATAGCTGCTCTTCAACATCGGACCTGTACAAATCGGAAAAATTATCGGACAATAATTTCAAGAATTATAAGACCTATGCGTTTATGCCTACGAATGATACAGCGTATACGAAAATGATCGACAGAAAGCCATTCGAAAGAATGCTCGGAATCGCGGTAAAGGAAGAATTGGACAAAAGGGGAATGCGCCTGGATACTGCCAACCCTGATTGTTTATTCACGTACACACTTAAAATGAACCGTAACTACGAAGTGAGCCAGGGCGAATATATGGAGTATAAGCCTGAGGTATATCAACCGGCTTTTGACAACCATGCACGCATCTACACGTTCAGTAGCGAGAACAAGCCTGTTGTTTACGCAGGCAACCTGAGCGTTGATACGCTTCGTGAAGGTTCGATGCTCATTGATATGATCGACATAAAAGAAAACAAAGTGATCTGGCGTTCAACAGCCGAAGGCAAGAGGCCGGAAACGTATCAGCAACCTTCGCAGGCTACAGTCGATAAAATTGTGAAGACCATGTTCAAGACGTTTCC
>DASQJI010000212.1:0-5360 GCA_035631175.1 Parafilimonas sp. | reverse complement strand
AGAAGTACTGCCGACTTTGTGTTCACTTCTCTCCACATGAATAAAGATTATTCAATTGAACCTCCTGTTTCAGAAAATCAAAAAAAAGAATTACCACTATCTAAGGAAAGACTACAGATTGTGCAGCGGTAAAAGCTGCCTAGGACTTCAAATCAGTATACAAAATTTAGTAACCGGAATCACGCAGGCAGATAGGACATGAGAGAAACACATAGAGCGATGCAAAGCCTATGATCTATGTGCCTATGCGGTTCTAATAATGAAATATTTTTTTATGAATATAACTCTCTCTGCAAACAGCAGGACCCACCGAATCGCAGTGAGTGTTTTTTTCTTCCTCGCTGGTATCACCGTTTCAAGCTGGGCCAGCAGGATACCGGACATCAAAGAAAAATTGCAACTCAGCGAAGCTGCGCTTGGCGGAGTTTTGTTTGCGCTACCCGTTGGACAACTCGTGAGTCTTCCACTTTCAGGCTGGTTAATTTCGAGGTTTGGAAGCAGGCAACTTGTTACTGCCGCGGCAATACTTTTTCCGCTCACGCTGATTCTGCTCGGATGTGCAACAGCAATATGGCAGTTGATCGCTGTCTTGTTCTTTTTTGGATTATGGGCAAACTTGCTCAACATTTCCATGAACACCCAGGCTGTTGGTGTCGAACATTTGTATGGCAGATCTATCATGGCTTCATTTCACGGGCTGTGGAGCTTAGCCGGATTTTGTGGTGCTGCGGTCGGCAACTTTTTTGTTTCAGCCAATCTCTCACCACTCGTGCATTTTGCGGTGATTGCGCTGGCTGCACTCCTCATGGTGGCGACTTCATCCAGGCATGCATTGCCAGACGATGATCGCAAAAAAAATTCGCAGCGGTTTTTTGTAAAGCCGGACAAAAGCGTTTTGTTGTTAGGCCTCATCGCGTTTTGTTGCATGTTATGCGAGGGCAGCATGGCCGATTGGAGCGGCGTATATTTTCAAAAAGTAGTTCATGCACCGGCCCGTTTAACAACACTCGGATATGTGGCATTTATGGGCACGATGGCTACCGGAAGATTTTTCGGCGACAAGCTGATCACAAGATTCGGCGTGAAAAATATTTTGCAGGTAAGCGGAATTTTGATCGGAGCAGGACTTATGACCATCGTTGTGTTTCCATACCTCGCTTCTGCAGTTGGAGGATGTTTGCTTGTAGGATTTGGTGTGTCATGTGTCGTGCCGATGGTATACGCACTCGCAGGAAAATCGAAGACAATGTCACCCGGCGTAGCGCTGGCAGCAGTGTCCACAATTAGCTTCATTGGTTTCCTGGTTGGGCCGCCGGTTATTGGTTTCATTGCACAACTGGCCGGAATGCGATGGTCATTCACGCTCATCGCAGTGCTGGGTTTGGGCACAGCGGTGTTGGGCAGCAGGATCAGGAAATGATTTTGTGAATTGTCAATGGTGAATTGTCAATTGCGAATTGTCAGTAGCGATTTAAAGTTCAAAAGTTCGATAAGAAGCTGGATGCATGTTTTCCGGCTTTTTTTATGTGCATGTTCGATTCGTGCCGAGCTAGCGCTTGCATTTAAAATAGTCAAATGCGCAATGTTCGATGTACACACCGTGGGCCGGAAGGGGTCAACATATGATTAGCTCCGGAATGAAATCCGGAGAACCAAACACATCGCAGGCATTTGTTTTAATTTAGTGCCCCTAATAAGAAGCATGGCCACGACACGTCAGCTAGCAGCTATTATGTTCACCGACATGGTTGGTTACACTTCTCTCATGCAAACAAATGAAGAACTTGCTACAAAAAAAAGAGACCGGCACAAAATGGTGCTGGACGATACGATCAATAAGTTTAGAGGAAAAATTCTTCAATATTACGGTGACGGCACGCTAAGCATTTTTAATAGTGCTGCAGACGGAGTTAATTGCGCGATCGAAATACAAACCAGGCTGTCGGAAGAACCGAAAGTGGACCTTCGCATTGGAATTCATACGGGTGATATCATACTGGATGACGAGGGAGTTTACGGTGATGGCGTGAACATCGCATCACGGATTGAATCGTTGTCAGTATCGGGTGGTGTTTTTATTTCGGAAAAAGTGTATGACGATATCAAGAACCAGGAACACATTTCAACCCGTGAGATCGGGAGCTTCGAATTAAAAAATGTAAAGCAACCGGTTCGTGTGTTCGCTATTTCAAATGCGGGCTTCCCGGTCCCCTCGCGTAGTGAAGTAAGAGGAAAATTGAATCAGCCTACCAACAGGCTTGCAGTCCTGCCGTTTGAGAATTTCAGCGCGGACCCGGAGAATGAATATTTCAGCGACGGCGTAACCGAGGAGTTGATCAATTCATTTACAAAGGTGGAAGGATTGCTGGTTACATCACGCACGTCTTCTTTTGCGTTCAAGAAGAAACACGAGGATGCGCGCGAGATAGGGAGCAAATTAAATGTCGACAAGATCCTTGAAGGCAGCGTGCGTAAAGCAGGTAACCGTGTGCGCATAACCGCCCAGTTGATCAATTCGGCTGACGGCTATCATTTATGGAGCGAAACGTTTGATCGCGACCTTAATGATATTTTCGAGGTGCAGGATGAGATCGCGCGGATCATCGTAAACAAGTTGCGCGAATCGATTGCAGAAAAGCCAAAGGACGAATCATTCGTGAAGCAGGCTACAGAAAATATCGACGCCTATTCGCTGTACCTTAAAGGTGTTTATTTCAGGAATAAGCTGACACCACCTGATGTTCGAAGGGCGATTGAATATTTTGAAGAGGCGATGAAGCTGGACCCGCAGTTTGCAATGGCACCCGCGCATTTCGCAGGGTGCTATATTCAACTCGGTGCAACCGGGCAGATGATTCCGGACAAAGCTTTCCAGGTTGCACATCGTTATGCGGATATCGCAATTGGACTTGACAGCACGTTAGCAGAAGCCTATGTTGTAAAAGGAGCAGCGTATTTATTCTATGACTGGAAATGGGATGAAGGTTACAAATACATCACCCGTGGTTTGCAATTAAACCCTGCGTCCAGTTTTGCTTCCTTTGTAATGGCGATGTATCATCATTATTTTGGAAGGTTGAACCAGGCGATCGAAGTGCTTGAGAAAGCGATGTTGCACGATCCCTTGTCGATCTTTATCATGAGCGGACTTTCTGAGAAGTATTTTCATGCGCGCCGTTATGACGATGCTATCACGTACGCAGAGAAAGTTCTTGAGCTCGATCCAAACATGCGGCAAGCTTTGGAGATCAAAGGATTTAGTTTGGGTATGAAGGGACATTGGAATGAGGCGATCGAAATTTTCAAAAAAGTTCATGAATTGACGAATCATCCGTTGCGCGGACTCGCACCGCTCGCTTATGGTTATGCCCGTGCAGGTGAAACGGCAAAAGCAAAAGAATGTATTAGCAAGATCGAGCAACGGCAGGTGGAAGAACCGGAAGCGATCGTCGACGGCGACATCGCATTTGTTTGGTGGGCACTCGGCGATGCCGACAAAACATTTGACTATTTATTTCGCGCGCTCGATAAACGGATGCCAGTGGCGCCGTATGTTATTTATTCACCGCTGCACGAGGGAATTGAAAAGGACCCGCGGGTAGCTGAACTGAAGAGAAGGATGAATTTATAAAGTAATTGTGCGCGAGCTCGGTTGCAAACGTTCTTCGACAAGCACATATCAACTGCTGTTTTTTTTAGGCAGTTAAATGAAAGAACAACAAGATCTATCTTTTTAAATGAAATTTCTTTCGCCATCATATTTTTATGCCAAAATCTTAGAATATGGAATTATTGGGTATCGGTTCCAGGGTCAAGCATCCTTCCTATGGGATTGGGGTGGTTATTCGCTTAAATAAAAAAGCGTATGACATTTGTTTTATCGAACATGGCATCCAATCAGTAAGAAAAGATTTTGAATTGGAAGTGATCAGCAAAGTAGAACCGGAGTACAATGTTAGTTTCAGTGAAGCGGAGGACGCGCTGATAAAAATTTTGAGAGAATGGAGTGATATCTCAGAGATCGTTCCGCTCGGTGAGAAATGGAAACAGGGTGTGATGATCCTCCGTCCGTTTGATCCATCACTGAAGGAAAAAGAAATACCGATCGAAGTGTTTTTTCATAAGATCGTGATGTTGCGAGACAGGCTGCGGGTAATGGAACAGCGCATCAATGCGCATAAAGTTCTTACCGATGAAGACAAGATCGATCTGCAGCAATACATCACGCGCATATATGGAAGCCTCACCACGTTCAATGTCTTATTCAAACACCAGTTTGACCAGTTTGTAGGAGACAAGATGTGAGGGGGGAGGTATTAAGTTTCAAGAATCAAATAACAAGAAACAAGTTTCAAGAACCAAATAACAAGAACCAAATAACAAGAAGCAAATTACAAGAACCAAATAACAAGAACCAAATAACAAGAACCAAATAACAAGAACCAAATTACAAGAACCAAATTACAAGAAGCAAATTACAAGAAGCAAAAAAGAAAAACCAAACTCAAAGAAGCGATCATCAAGAACAAAATCTAAAAGAAGCAAATTTCAAGAACAAATAAACAAGTCAACAAAGGGTCATGCTGAATTCGAAACCGGGAATTCAAAAAAGCCAGACCGCCGAATGAAACAAGCTGGTGTTTCGATACTTCTTTCTTCGAAAAGGGTTTGATGAATACCGACCGCTGAATTACCAACGCCCGATATCCCAGTATCCCAATACCCCAATAGCGCAGTATCCCAATAACGTTCCTCCTACTTCACGTCAACATCTCCCTTAAATGCTTTGAAATCTTGATCACCCGACGATCATGATATAAAATTACGAAATGAAGATTCCTAAGATTGCTTCAGCAAGTGTCTCCACCATCAAGATTGATGATCGAACAAATCAACATTGAAAACATCGTGAGGTCTGCGAAACTTCGAACCTCAAACCTCAAACTCCAAACATCAAACTTTTTTAAGGTGTTTCCATTTTCGAGTTGCTTCACGACTAAATAGTACATCATTAAAAATTTAAACGAATGAAAAGTCTATCATACAGATTGTTCACGGCAGCCCTGTTACTTCTTACGAGTGCAACCAATGGTCAAAAAACCGTGAATAAATGGAATTGGGACAGTATTGCATGGTATGAGCAAAATAATAAGCCGTGCGGAATTGAGTTTCACAGCACTCCTTTCACAATATCAAAAGTCGGGACGGAACCCACAAATGCACCCGGAACGGCCGGCGAAGCAACGGTAGAGCCATCACACGATTGCCTGAATTATTGCCCGGTGCACAATGGATCAGTAGTATGCGAGTTGGTCGCAGAAGACCATTGCCCGATGAATGGTTACTGGCACACAAATAAG
>DASQJI010000211.1:0-9669 GCA_035631175.1 Parafilimonas sp. | reverse complement strand
AGGATTTATTATTCTTTGATGCGTTCGGCGTCTACATCGAACATGCCCATCAAATTTCCTGTTGCATGATCATCGTCTTTTTTATCGAGTACGACATTTACATCATAACCCTGTGCGTTGAAGTAAACAGTGATCTCATTTTCCTTTTGCTCAATGCTTGTGAACTTAGAGAGTTCTGCACCAGTTGAGTCCTGCACAGATCCTGAAAGTGAATCGCTGTTGTTCTGGATAATGAAAACCATCTTATGGTCTCCATCCGGAGTGCCTTTAAGTAACACGTTCCATTTACCTGCGAAGTATGCCGCGGTTGATGTTTGTGCCTTTGCAGCGAATGTAACAGCCACGAGGACAAAAGCGATGAGAGCCGATTTCATTTTTTTCATTTTAATTGATTTGAATGTTTGTGATTTATGAAAAGAAGCTTAAGCAAGTTGTTTGCGAACCATTTCAAGTAGGTTCTTCGTGAGCTTTATTCCTTCGCTGCTCGGAACATATCCTCCGGCCGGGTTGAACATATTCATGAAACCGCCTTCATACTCAATACCAACATATCCCTGGAAACCGGCTTCTTTAATAATTTGGAACATGCGGAGATAATCGATTTCGCTTTCATTCCCATTTGCGTCAAACTTGTGTGATTTGGCACTAATGCCCTTTGCGTAAGGCATCATTTTTTTCACGCCATCATACGGATCGTATTGCTTTATGCACGTTGTGTTCATCATTCCTTTTATCCCGGGTTCGGTAGGTTTGCTGCGCTGGCGGCAGAAATTTCCAAAGTCAGGCAGCAGACCGGAATTAGGCATGTCTACCGCTTTAATTACTCCAACTAACCAATCGATATCTGTAGAATTTCCAAAATGATTCTCGACGATCACCATCATATTTTGCCTGGCTGCATATTCAAGCAGTTGACGGTATCCATCGGCTGCAGATTTCGCTGCTTCGTCGGCAGGATCATCAGTGTCACCGTTCACGGCTTTCATGGTATCTCCTAAATTCACGCGTATCTTATCACACCCGAGGAACTTGGCTGCATTGACCCACGCATAATGCGATTCGACAGCCTGTTTTCTTTTCGTTGCGTCCAGGTCTGCAATGTTTGCGCCGTCGATCATGATCATATGGTTTTTCATACCTAAGTCATCACAACGCTGTTTCAATTCTTTGAGGTAGGCCTGGTCAGTGTGTTTGTTGTTAAAAAAGCCGGAAACGTATTCGAGCACGTCGATGTCAAACTCATTTTTGGCTCTTGCCGGAAACTCCATGTTTGTCATTTTGCCCGACATCAACTCCCCCGCAAAGGAGAACTCAGCCAATGAAATCTGAAATGACAATTGATCTGAAGACGGCCGCTGGCTGAAACTATTGGCAACGGCTGGTGATGCAAAGAGCTTCTTCAAAAACAATGTACTCGCCGCGGCTGCTGCCGACGTCTTCAAAAATTGTCTTCTGTTTTTCATATCAACATGATTTCGTTAAATCAAGTAAGCGAAATAATTTCATAAGGGTACCAACTTTTTTCATTTCATTTATAGTTCGAAACCAAAAGAACCAAGTTTATAAAAAAATTATTTGTGTGCCTTTTCCCAGTCTGCAATCAGCTTTTCTATGCCGGTATGAATATGCGTGCTAAAGTCTATCACCTCCTTCAGCTCGCGGCTAAACCTCGGAAACTCGGAATTTTTCCGATGTTCAAGTGTTTGACCTATCATATCATTCAATAACCGCCCTTGCTTGTATTGATCTTTCATGACGTTCTTAAGCCCCTGGGTATCGATCTGAAAGTAACGCTTCCGGTCGCCGCTGAAGGTGATGTAATTAACAACTCCCGCCTGCATCAACTGGTTGAGTGCTGTGCTGATCGTGCTTTTGCTCGCCTTCAGGAATGCCTGGATCTGATAAAAATCGCGGTAAGGCGGTTCCGAAAGCATCAGATAAGAAACTATCCTTCCGGGAACAGGCGCATGTCCCATCTTTTCGATCATAATACCCATTTTTTCCACTGTTTCTGAAAGCTGCTTTTCGGATCTCTCTTTTGCGGGTGATGCCATTCTTTCGATTTGCGGCAGCGAAACTAAATGGTTTTTTTGGTTCGACGAAAAAAGAACCAACTTTTTTTAAAAAATATTTCTGCCCGCTTTCTAAGCTACGCTTACGGCCGTTTCCGCAGGGAACAGCAGCCAGGATTCTGTTAATCAATCTAATTTTACTTTTGTTCAAAAAACGGAGATGGTCTTCAAGAACGTATTCATTTCTTTGTTGCTGCTTTTATTTTTAAACAGCGGTCGTGGGCAGACGGCAGAGACGATCATTTCAAAATACATAGAGCACATTGGCGGCGAACAAAAATGGAGTACAATAAAAACGATGGTCGTCTCAGGAAATTACAATTATGGCGGCATGGTGTTCCCTTTCAAGTCCTTTTCAAAAACACCCAACCTTTACAGATACATTGTAATGAGTAACGGGAAATCTTTCCAACAGGCTTTTGATGGCCTTAAAGGATGGAAAATCGATGGTTTTAAGAATGAGACAAAAAAAACAATTCTTACCGGCAAAAGCGCCAGTGCCATGGCAAATGAAGCGGACGTTGAGATCGAAAGCCCTTTAATCAACTACAAAGAGAAAGGACACACAGCGATATTTGAAGGACAGGATACTGTTGACCGCCAACAATGCTTCAAAATAGAATTCATCACCCATGATGGTGATACGAGCAGATATTTTTTCAGCATCGCGAATTTTGAATTACTGAAAAAACAATCAATCTCGAAAAATGAAGAACTTGATAGCAGCCTGGTTGATATTTTTTATTCAGACTACCGGGAGATAAATGGGATCAGGATCGCTTACAACACCGTCTGTAAGGTTGGAGATCAAACCATATTGACGATAACTTTTGATAACGTGACTTTCAACCAACCGATCTCCGACGACGAATTTAAACCGTGATCAATTCTATACGTTTTAAGACGATCAAGACATTTTGTTTGCGCATCGCTTCTGTTACAGGCTACTCTAATTCATTCGCCAGGTTTTTCAAATACTCCAAATGCCTGCCGAATTTCCGGTGCAATACTAACGGACTAAGAAAATATTGCGCAACGATAAGCGCAGCATAACAGCCAAACCTGGTAAGCAGCGGAAGCGAATGCCATTTATCGAGCACAGCATAGTGTTGAAAATACGGGACGATCTCCGTTAAAACAATAAGAAACAAAAGCGCAATTCGCAGCCCCATGATCTTCCAGCGAAGCCTTGTTTCAAGTATGGCAATTTGATGTTGAAGGCTTTGCTTAACTACCTTGTCCATGCCCTGCATCCTGTCCACGATCCGGTAATCGTAAAACGAAAACGAAATAACGCCTATGCAAAGAGCAACATAACTCCAGAAGAGTATGCTCGTTAAAGGCGCCTGTATATTATCTGCGTTGGTAAGCAGAAGCAGGAATGGCATTAAAGCCATCACTAAGATCTGCTTGAGGTAAGAACGTCTTAAAGCGGCCAAAGGCCCGTAGCTTTTGTGCATGATCATTTCCATTATGTTTTTATTTTGGGGTTTTTGAATTGGGTTTTCCTGCCATGTTTTTTTCAAGTCATCCAGTTCCATGGTCAAATATTTTTTGTCAGTTGTTTCAATTTGTCTTTTATGCGATTCATCTTCACCCGTAAATTTCCCTGGTTAATACCCAATATCTCTTCCATGTCTTCGTAAGAGCGGTCCTCCATATAAAGCATCACGATCGCTTTTTCTACCTGGTTTAGCCTGTCGATCGCATTGTACAACTGCTTCACCTGTTCTTCCTTTCGCAAACTTGTTGCTTCATCAACAGCATGCTCGGGTATCGTGTGGGGTTCATAAGAAGTGATCAATTTCTTCGTCTTACGTAACCCGGTGATCGCAGTATTGATAGCGATCCGGTACATCCACGTGCTGATCTTTGCGTCGCCTTTGAATTTTGGGAAAGCTTTCCAAAGCTGTATCACGATTTCCTGGAAAAGGTCCTGCCGATCCGTGTTGTTGTACGCATACATGCAACAAACCTTGTGCAGCAGTAGTTCATGTTCTTTTATATGAGACTCGAATTCTTTTTCTGCCGCTTGCCTGTCCAATACCTGCTTTTTATACTTGTCGCAACTTCGTAAGTTTTGTTACAACGAAAGGAAAATATTTTTTAAATAAGGACGCTTTCAATGGAAGAGGCAGACGCAATGCCACAAATAGGAAACAAAAAAAGGAAAAAATAAAAAGAATGCTCGTTAAACGGTGAAGAAAGACGCAATTCAAAACGAAAATTCCTGCACTAATTTTTTTCAAAATACATTTGATGCCACATGAATTTTCATCGTATCCGCACGCGCTTTCGAACCGTTCTCGTCGTTTTTGCTTTTTCGATGATATTATCGGCAGTGAAAGCACAAACAGTTCATGAGCCAAATATAACAAACCCCGATTGGGTCAAACCTTATCCACCTTTCAGGATCGCGGGTAATTTGTATTATGTTGGCACTTACGATCTGGGATGTTATCTTATAACAACATCACAAGGCAACATCCTCGTGAATACGGGCGTTGCATCATCCGCGGAGCAAATCAAACAAAACATTGAAACGCTGGGTTTCAAATTCAGCAATACCAGAATATTGCTCACGACTCAGGTGCATTTCGATCACGTAGGCGCGATGGCGGAAATAAAAAGCCAAACAGGGGCACAGATGATGGTTGACGAAGCAGACGCGGCAGTTTTGGCTGATGGCGGCAATTCTGACTTTGCATTCGGCGGCGCCCGCCTGTTTGAACCTGTCCAGGCTGACAGGTTGTTGAAAGACGGAGATACTGTTCAACTTGGAGACATGCGGATGATCATGCTGCATCATCCCGGCCATACAAAAGGTTCATGCAGTTTCCTGTTTACAATAAATGATGAACAAGGATCTTATCGTGTGCTTATCGCGAACATGCCCACTATCGTAGTGAATAAACGGTTTGTTGATGTTGCGGATTATCCCAGGATCTCAAAAGATTTTGCGTATACATTACATGCCATGAAGAGCATCCACTTCGACATATGGCTTGCATCGCATGCCAGTCAATTCAACCTGCACGATAAACACAAACCTGGTGATGCATACAATCCCGCGGCATTTGTCGATCAAAAAGGATATGAGGCTGCTCTGTCCGATCTGGAGAAACAATATGACGAAAAAATCAGCAAAGAATAATTTCCCCGGGTCGCCATTGCAAATGTCATCATGCAAAGCAACTATTTTTGTTACGCTTTACAGCGGCCGCTATCTTCGCCGCTCAGAAGCATTTTTTTTCTAAATCCTTTGTATGAAACAACTAACTGCCTTTACTATTTTGTTCTGTGTTGTCATTTTTTCAGGCTGTTCGAAATCCGGCTCTTCCACGCCTCCACCTCCGCCCCCACCCCCGCCGCCTGATTCACTTGACAGTGGACTCATTGCTTACTATCCGTTCACTGGCAACGCTAATGATGCAAGCGGTAATAATTTTGATCTGACGGTCCACGCTGCAGCGCTCACAAATGACAGGAACGGCTCTGCAAATAAAGCTTACCATTTTAACGGCATCGATGCAACAATGGACGTTCCAGCATTTGCCGGAACGGACAGCCTGCCAACTTTCGCTGTGTCGGTATGGGTAAAAGCCGAAAAAAAAGGAGGCTTCCTGTATGCTTTCGTTAACAGCCTCTCACCGGGGGCGACCGAATACCAGTACGTGTATGGGGATACGACAACAAACAATCTCACCGTTGCAAACATGATGACGCATTATTATTCCACAGGTGGAAGCACTTACAAATTTTTTCAGGTCGGAGTTCGCGACATGGCCGGCGAGTGGACGCATTTAGTTTTGGTCCAGGATCACACAAGCACTGCTTTGTATGTTAATGATGTAAAAGCAAGCACTGAAAGTTTGGACCCGTTGTCCATAAGTTATGCGGGAGGTGGTTTGATCGGCGCGATGCCGGGCCAGGATTTGGGCCATTTTAATGGCGACATTGATGAACTTAGGTTCTATGATCGCGCCTTAACAGCGGCCGAAATTCAAAGACTTTATAACGAATAACGGAGAGTTCGCACAACTATAAAATATTTTTCTTCAGAGTAGAGAAATTCTTTGCGTTCATAATTCTTACAAACATTGCCTTGCCATCATGTTTACGACTTCAATGAAAACCTGCTGGGAAATAAAGAAATGAAAGGCCGCAACTTTGCACGGCCTTTCATTATTTTAGTTAATCACCAAAAATTTTCCACGACCAATCGCAACACCATCGTTTTCGATCGTGATATAATAATTGCCTTCTTTTAATTCTGCAGTTCCCGGCAGCGT
The DNA here is from genome assembly GCA_035631175.1 of Parafilimonas sp. Taxonomy (GTDB): domain Bacteria; phylum Bacteroidota; class Bacteroidia; order Chitinophagales; family Chitinophagaceae; genus Parafilimonas. The sequence goes on along the minus strand of DASQJI010000211.1, from coordinate 3,305 downwards.
AAAAGATTGTTCACCCTTTTCTCTGGTTCCAATATTATACACATGCAAAACTTGCGCAGAGCCGTCGTATAATTTCATTACGACGTATCCGGCAGATTGCAGGTCAAATTTGGCGACCGCATTTATTCCGTGAACGGGATTTGGTGTTACCGAAACAATTTGATTTGTTGCAACGGCCGTGGCTACTGCTCCTGTGCCTATGCCGACTGCATAAAACGCATTCTTCACCTGTTTCAATTCGTTTGAGCCTTTTCCATATAAGTCGCGTGCGGCATTTATGCATGCTGTGCGCCAATCTGTGAATTGCGATGTAGGCACGAGGTAAACGGTTTGCGAGCGATAAATGATCTGGTCCGCTTTACTAAGCCCGATTCCCTGCACTTTGTAGGCATTTCCAATGTCATTCGTTCCTGATCCGCCATCGACCAACAGGTAGAACATAAAATTGCCGACGCCGCTGTTCGTATGTACGCCACCATTGTCCAGCAAATAATTAAATCCACCACCGAGCCATTTATCTCCTCCGTATGTATCTGGCTGCGCGTATGCATTCGGGTTGCTCATATCACGAATAAACCAATTCATGTCATTACTAAGCCTCCAGTCTTTATCTGCCGGCTTTGCAAAAAATTGTACAGACTTGCCCATGATGTCGCTGATGCTTTCATTGATCGCTCCGGGTTCCTTACTGTAATTGAGATTGCAGGTAAATTGCGTAACTCCGTGTGTTAATTCATGGCCTGTAACATCTATGCCTGTAACGCCGGCGCCGTCCGAGTTTGACCTGGTACCAAAGTTCATTGCATTGCCATCCCATGAAGCATTGTCGCTGTAAAGAAATCCGCCTTTGTTTATGTAGCTGTAAAGGGCGTAACCATTATTGTCAATACTGTTCCGGTTAAAATTTATTTTGTAGTAATCATATGTCATTTCAACACCCCAATGCGCATCAAGCCCGTTTTTTCCGGGCAAAGTAAGATCCCAGTCAAATGAAGTGTTTGTGATATCTGTTTTATCAGCGTTTAAGGTGATGATGCCATTTCCACGATTATGATCTCTTAATCGATATGAGTTTGCCGCCATCTGTTCTGATTGTACAGTTCGGGTTCCACTATACAGCGTGTTCGCGTTGCCAACTGCATTCGTGGAATGTATCCTCTCTTCACGCCCGATTATCTCGCCGCTGTTTGCATCGACAAAATAAAATGCGCGGCTTTCCGGTTGTTCTGCATACACGTCAATTTTATAAGCAAGATGCAGTGTTGCAGGATCGAGTTGATCGCCGGCGTTGTACCAAACTTTTTTTGCGTTCGGATAATACGTGGCCGTCACGTTTCTTGTTTGTTCCTTAAGTGCGGCTTCCATATTCTTGTCCTGCCACGCATAACGCAATGCATGCACGTGCGCAACAGCCCTTCCTATTGCATCCGCTGTTGTTATTTTTTGTGTGGCAGTGCCTGACTTCATTGCTGAATTAAAATCGGTAACCAGCGCCGCACTTACCGAAATAAGTTTGCCGTCTTTTACATGTGCAACGAGCATCGTCTTGTCAATCGCAATGCCGTTGTACGTTTGATAAAAACGGAAATGGGTGAAGCCAAGTCGATCCGTTTCTATACTGGACAAAACGAGGCCGGAATTTTTGTCGAGGCCAAGAATAGAAGCAGCATTTTTCTCATTGAAGACCGGCTGCTCCTGCGCAGCAAATTCTGCATACTGTTTGGCGACACCGCGTTCTCCCTGCATCGCGTGAAGAAGGTTTTGCCCGTGTGCATTCACAATAAAAATTACGAAGGCAATGCTGAGTAGTTGATTTTTCATGGTGGTCTGTTTTTGTTGTGTATTGTTTGAGTTTGAGATATGCCATGAGTAATTGCAAGAAGCAGAGATGAAAAAAAAAGCTAGAATCGTAACGGTGTTTCGCTTAGCTTTTACAATCCGGTAATGTGTTTTACTGAATGCAATATAGGAAAGGAGAATAAAAAGCCCGATGCTGTGTTATCAACATATTTTAAACCTACTCACACGAAACTCAAGCAGGCAGCCGCTTTGCTTGAAGAGACGCGAAGTCTATCCGACTGCCGATAGAAAGATATTTGAAGGTTCGTGATATTTGTGTGAATCAGAAAAATTGAGATGCAAAATTTTGCATTTATGTTTCGTGAATGATGTCGCTCGTGAAGGCATCATATAGACCAACTGCGATGACAATTTGCGTCAAGCAGAGAATAAATATTTATTTCTTTTTGTACTTCGCTGTCCTTGCATCGTTGATCACACCTTTCCAGTTGAGGCCATAAGCAAAATCATAAGTATGGCCTTCGTTGTCTGTGTATGGTTTCATATCCTGCGGCACATCTTCTTTTTGTTGCTCGACGGTTTCCATATTTGCCGGCATTTGCAGCGGCAGCAACCCTGATGGTTCAGCTTTGCCTGAAATAATATCCATCAACGCCTGGTCCTGCACACCAAATGAAACAACAATCCCCTGGACCTGCGATTCAAACTCTGCAACGACCGCAGGATTCGTTAATCCCATGCATACGATCACAGGTTTTCCATTCATCGCTGTCTTCGTGTCGAGGATCAACTTGAGATCGGTTACATTATTTGCAGAGACAGTCTTGCCTTTATAAGAACGATTGGTTATCGTTGGATCAACAACCGGATCGCCCGCAGCAATGCTTGCATCTCTTGCATCTGTCGCTGTGTATGGACCATACTGTAAACTGATAGGAACATAACCATTGCCTCCGTTTTGTCTGTCGTCTTTACTATAACCGACACCACTGTTCGGGCCTTTCACAAAAACGATAGCAACATCTGCTTTGGATGGATCATCCGTTACATTAAAATACTTCTTCACAACCTCAACATTTACGGGGTATTCAATTCGCTCAGGAGTAACATTTCCAAAAAAATCTCTTGCGGCGGGCACAACACGTTTCGGTATGTAAACAGTTTTTCCACCAGATCCTGCGGATGTTTGCTCAAGGGGCAGCACATTGCCTTTATTTTTCAACATCACGATCGATTTCAACTGCGCATCATAACCTGCTTTCATGAAATCTGCATTACCAACAATTTGTACTGATTGCTGCGGATCGAGATAAGGATTTTCGAAAAGCCCTACCCGGAAAATATTGCGAAGCAGTCGGACCGCTGATTGTTCAAAACGTTGACGCATCCACGCCTCGCCATGTTCTTTCACTCCCATTTGATACGCTTCGAGGACGGGACCTGCGACGTTATTCCCGCCAAATTGATCAACACCCGCCATCAATATTTTGTAATGCCGTTCAGCA
>DASQJI010000210.1:0-9398 GCA_035631175.1 Parafilimonas sp. | reverse complement strand
GCAGAAACCTTCTTCGGAAAAAACCCAGGCAGTGCTTGACTCGGCAGCGCATTCACCCGTGCAGCAAAATCGCATCGTCGTAAAAGACGGAAGCAAAATAAAGATCATCCCTGTGATTCAAATTCACTACATCGAAGCAGCAGATGATTATGTCAAGATCTTCACGCCGGAAGGTTCGTTCCTGAAAAAAAAGACTATGGGCTATTTTGAAAACTCGCTTGAAACGTTTCATTTCGTACGCGTGCATCGCTCATATATCGTCAACACGCAACTCATCACGCGGATCGACCCTTATGAAAAAGACAGCCACTTATTACTGTTAAGTACCGGCGCAAAATTACCCGTGAGCAAGGCCGGTTATTCGAAATTGAAGGAAGTGTTGGGGATTTGAGGGGGTGCGAGTTTCAGGTGGGGGGTGGCAAGTTGCAGGTTGCAAGTTTCATGTTGCGTTTTTGATAACTCTTGGAATGTGTTGTTCCAGCGTCAGCAAGTCAGCGAGCACGATCGCGGTTACAGCTTCCAATACTACCGGCACGCGCAGGGCGATACACAGGTCATGACGGCCTTTCACTGAAAACGGCTCAACGGTATTTGTTTCCCAATTTAATGTTTGCTGTTGTTTTGGTGTTGATGATGTTGGCTTGATCGCAATTCGAAAAACCAGCTCGTTGCCGTTCGTGAGGCCGCCCACAATCCCCCCGGCGTGATTGGTCTTTGTTTTTCCATTCGCATCTTCGATCGTATCGTTGTGTTCGCTGCCAAACATCTTTGCCGCAGCAAAGCCGGTCCCAAATTCAATAGCTCTGACCGCAGGTATTGCAAAAACAGCATGCGCCAATAACGACTCGGCGCTGTCAAAAAAAGGTTCTCCCAGTGCAACAGGTAAATTATTCGCACGACATTCCACGATGCCTCCGATAGAATCTTTGGCGTCTATAGCTTTCTGCAAACCTTTTTCAAGGTCTGTCTCGCCACCTATTTCTAAGATGGAAGCGCGGACCGTAGTGCCGGCGCTGAGATCAATTAATTTTTTTGCAACTACTCCCGCCGCCACAAGGCACACCGTTAGTCTTCCGCTGAAGTGGCCGCTGCCGCGATAATCTTCGAAGCCGCCAAATTTCTTGCTTGCTACAAAATCTGCATGGCCGGGCCGGGGCACAGCACGTTGCTTTTCATAGTCGGCAGATCGAACATTTTTATTTTCGAAGAGAATAGTGAGCGGGGCGCCGGTTGTTTTATTGTTGAAGATGCCGGTTTTGAAGATCGGAAGATCCGATTCCTGTCTTGGCGTAGTTCCTTTTTGTGTGCCGCCCTTTCTACGTTCGATGTCAGGTAAAAAATCTTCCAGTGTCAAAGGCAGACCGGCAGGCACTCCATCAATGGATACGCCCACACCTTCGCCATGTGATTCACCAAATATGTGCACGCGAAATATTCGACCGGATGAATTCATAAAAATCCCCGTCCCGTAAAGGGAGTTTTGTTGGCGGCTCATCGTTCATTGAACATCGAATCATCTGCCGTGTTGTGCTATTGATTTTCGGAATCTGCGGCTCATTTTTCTTAGTGTGTCTTTGTGTGCCTTCGAGCCTTCGTGGCAAGAAATACAGAAACCACTAAGACACCAAGGCACGAGGTTTCACAAAGTCGGCCAGTTTCCCACTCATACCATCTTTGATTCTTATTTGCACAACCGATTAATCATCTATTTTCAGATCAGCGCCTATAGATTGTAAATGTCTGTAAAAATCCGGATACGATTTATTGATCGCATCCGCATCATCAATCGTTGTTTCTCCTTCAGCTTTCAATGCCGCAACTGCGCACATCATTGCAATTCGGTGGTCGTGCCTTGAACTCACAACAGCACCTCGTACTTTATTGTCGCCCGCAATAAGCATCGTATTGCCGTGCAGATCGATCTTCACACCCATCTTACCCAATTCCTGCTGGATCGTCAATGCGCGGTTGCTTTCTTTATGTGTGAGGCGAAACACGCCATCAATTTTTGTAATCCCGTTGCAGTAAGCAGCAAGCGCCGCAAGTGGTGGAAAAAGATCAGGAGAGTCGGTAGCGTCAAAGACAAACGGATGCAAACTAACTGTTCGATCGTCGCGCCGTGGAAACAAGATTTCATGGTCGCTCATTGAAAATTGGCTGCCGCAATCTTCAAGTGCCCGAATTATTTTTTTGTCTGCCTGCGTAGACGCTATATCCAATCCGCACACCTTCATATTTCCCGCAATAGTGCCGGCCACCAATAAGAAGGCACCTCCACTCCAGTCGCCCTCGACGGTGTAGTCAACAAAATCTGACGTCGTTGCAACAGGCGTATCTTCAAAATAAAATTCTTCATAATTCCTGTTCTCCGGAACCTTCAAAAGGAACTGTTCCATCACCTGTAATGTAAGATCGATGTACGGCTTGCTTTTTAAATTTGTAACCCGGATGCTGACATCCTTCGCATCCAGTGCTGCATAAGCAAACAACAAACCCGTGAGAAATTGAGAGCTCAATGATCCATCTATTTCTATATTCTTTGGACTGAGCGGGCCTTGTATTCTTATCGGAAGCTTACCGTCATTCGAAGAAATTGTTACATCCAGTTTAGGCAGCACCTCATCAAAAAAATCCATGGGCCGTGTTAACAGACTTCCTTCGCCGTTAACGGTGATCTCATTTTCACTCAGCGCAATTATCGGCGTGAACATCCTGATGCCCAAGCCACTTTCCCCGCAACTTACTGTATCAGACTTCGCCTGAACGCCATAACTTTTTATTTTTAAGTATTTATCCGTCGTCGTGATTTGCGCACCCAGTCGTTTAATTACATCCAGTGCGGCTTTATCATCATTGCTTCTCCCAGGATTTCGAATTAAGCTTTCTCCGCGCCTCACTAACGCCGCCGCGCAGGCTCTTTGCATTGAGCTTTTTGATGCCGCTGCATGAACTGCGCCGCTTAAACCATCATTTGCCAAAAGGGAATTGCCGACAATGCGAACTTTCATGCAGCTAAGAGCTTTTGTTTTCTAATTGAGTTATCAAGCCTGATATTTCATCCATCGAAACCGGCGCAACAACAGCTTTGCCGATCTTCTCCAGCATCACAAAGTTTATAACGTCGTTTACTTTCTTTTTATCCGTTCTCATAACCGCCGAAACTTTAGCCGCATCAAAAGCATGATAAGCCGGCAAACCGTATTTTCTGATGAGTGCTACAACACGGTCGGTGTGTCTGAAGTTTTTATAAGATTCGGAGATGATACATGCCACGACGATCCCGATGGCAACGGCATGCCCATGAGGCAGCGCATATGTATTTTCAATAGCATGCCCGAACGTGTGGCCAAAATTCAAAAGTTTCCTGTTGCCAGTTTCAAATTCATCTTCCTGAACGACACGCGCTTTTAATAGCGCATTTTTTTGGATGATCCGATTCAGCAGATTTCTATCTTTTTGAAAATCGCTCAGCTTTGATTGCTCAAGTAACTTAAACATCGATGCGTCCTTGATGCACGCATGCTTGATGATCTCCGCAAAACCATTGACCCATTCCGTTTTCGGCAATGACTTTAAAAAAGAATAGTCGTACAATAAAAATTCGGGTTGGCGGATCACTCCGACCATATTTTTATAAAGGCCCACATCGATCCCGTTCTTTCCACCTATCGCTGCATCCACCATTGCAAGCACCGATGTTGGAACAAAACCGAATTTCACACCGCGCAAATAAATACCTGCTACATATCCTGTGAGATCTGTGATAACACCGCCACCAATGCCAACAAGAAAAGATTTTCTGTCAACGCCAAACGCGATAAGTTGGTCAATGATGCTGTCGACTGTTCGCTGGATCTTATATTCTTCGCCGGCTTGTAAAACGATCGTATTCCAGCCTTCGAATTTTTTTTGATGCGCGCGAAATATGTTTTCGTCAGTGATGATAACGGTCTTTGCCGTTCCCGTCAAATCTTCAAGAAGATTAAAAGAAGTGTCGAAATAAAATGTAGTGGAAGCGGAACTGAATTTTACCGTCGTTTTTTTCATTTTTTGTCGCGCGAATGCAGAATTGCAAGCCTAAAACAAAAAACCTTCCGCCGGTGCGGAAGGCTGGTGGGGCTTCTATTCGTTCATTATCTTGTTCTGGTGACTGATACTCTCCATGTGAATGGCATCGAAATATTTTGTGATGAATTCCTTGCTTAAACCAAGCTTCTCGCCTTTTGTGAACGCGCGCTCAAGGATCGCATTCCAGCGATTGGTTTGGAGGATGGTGATGTTGTTCTCCTTTTTATACTGACCTATCTTTTCAGCGATCTTCATACGCTGACTAAGTATCTGCAGTAACTCATCGTCCAAATGATTTATTTGTTGGCGGAACTTTTCCATAACGGCATGAAATTCTTCGGATGGTATATCTTCTTTTCTCCAGCGTATGCTGCCAAGTATTTCCCCGAGGCGTTCAGGTGTCACCTGTTGTTTTGCATCGCTCCATGCATTATCCGGATCTATGTGCGCTTCTATCATCAGTCCATCATAATCAAGGTCGATCGCTTTTTGCGCAATGTCGTGCAGAATATCACGACGACCGCCGATATGTGACGGGTCGTTGATCATCATCATCTCCGGATTCCGCAACTTCATTTCAATCGCAAGATGCCACATCGGCGCGTTACGATATTCGGTGTTGCCATACGAACTAAAGCCGCGATGTATAAGTCCCAATTTCTTTATTCCCGCTTTCGCAACACGTTCCACCGCACCTATCCACAACTCAAGATCCGGATTGATCGGATTTTTTATCAACACCGGTATATCAACACCGCGCAATGCGTCGGCTACTTCCTGCACGCTAAAAGGATTCACCGTTGTCCGTGCGCCGATCCATAAAACGTCTACTTCAAAATGCAAAGCGTCTTCCACTTGTTTTCCGGTTGCAACTTCAACGGTGACCGGCAATCCTGTTAATTGTTTCGCCTTCTGCATCCACGGCAAGCCCTTCGTGCCGATGCCCTCAAAACTTCCCGGCCTTGTGCGCGGTTTCCAAATGCCCGCGCGGAGCATGTCTACTTTTCCCGTTTTGTGCAGCCGCACGGCGGTTTCTACAACTTGTTCTTCAGTTTCGGCGCTGCACGGACCGGATATGATCAATGGCCTTTTGTTCCATGCCGATAAAGTGACCTCCTTCATGTTTGCTTCAGTTGCTTGCATTCCTTTATGATTTTTAATAGGCTTCTGTGAGTAACGATGATTGCTCGCCTGGCGGGAGCGCAAGTCCTTTACAGAAAGCAGCGAAATTAACGACAAATGTTGATTTTGGCTTGAACGACAGGCATAATTATCGTTATGGCAACTAACTAACAAACGTTATAAGCCGCAAAATAAAAATGCCCTGCACAAGGCAAGGCATTCTATGCATATGCTGATTTTGGTTATTCTTTGATAAACGTGCATCCGAGAATTTCGTCGCCTCGTATCAATTGAACCACATATACTCCTGATCGCATGTCTGCAATCGATAATTGTGCGGATGATCCCTGTGCTGATGTGACCGAAATGGTCTTTGCTGCCTGCATGCCTGTATTATAAATTCTTATCATGGCGTTGTTGTATCTGCCGGCAAGCAATGAGCCGTCCGAAGTTGCGATTTTGATAACGGACTTCGCAGGGTTTGGCTGGATGCGAAGCGTTTGTAACGACTGCGATGAATTGTCAGCTCCCGTTTTCAGGTTTAACGCCTTATTCGGATCGATGCTGATGCTATTGCAAACCTCTTTCACATTTAATTGGTGTAGCCTCGCCCAACTTTCTTTATAAAGGTTTATAACCGGCGTGTCAACTGATACAGTTGAGGACTTTCCGTCAACACTAAATTGCGTAACAGGCGGATCAAACTGTTTTATGCAACTGGCTTTTGTATCAGCAAAATCGCGCAGCAGGACATCGGTATAAGTTGTGCTCGAAGTGCCTGTGTTGTATACGCCCGTTGCCAGGATCGCAAACTTTTGATAGTCTCCTGCATTTTTTATTTCCAGGCCATTCCGGCTTCTGTAGTTGTTATACGGTGCCGCGGTTACCGGGAACGTGCTTAACTCACCTATCCCGCCTACGCCGGTCGCAGAATTAAATTTTGCATACAGGAAGTATGCGTCTGCCGAAACGGAGGTTTGAGGATTGTAGTTCCCTGTTTGACCCGTAAGATAGATGCGGTAGTCACTCGCACTGCCAGCAATTGTGTTAACGATGAGATCGTTACAAACATCGGCTTTTGGATCACCGATATGATGTGCGGTTATCAACACGTCGTTTTGTTTCATATTCATCACCAATATTTGCCTGTTTGTGGCGCCGGTAACACTTAATACATCAACGTAGCCTGAAATGATGAGTTGATCAGCACCAGCTACCGAAGTATACCGCGTGATCTTATCTGCCCACATATTCAAATTCGAAGGCCAAACGAATCGTGTGTAAGCACCTGCAACTGGAAGGCCGTTGGCTTGAGTCTCTAAATAAAAGACGTCGTTGTTCCCGGTGAACGAACCGGTTTGACATTTTTTGACGTAGCCGGTTATGGACAATTTGCCGTCGGTATTTTCTGCAACTGAATTGGCGGCCTCATTGCAGTCGTTACCTGTCTTGTACAGGTAGCGCCATACCAACGTACCTGATGAATTGATCTTCGTTGCAAACACCGATTCTTTTGACCGTGTACTGGCAGCATATTTACCAACCAATACGATCCCTTTATCCCTCGTCTCGACCATATCGTTGTACTCAATTACTGTGTTCAAATTGTTTGCGTTCACCAGGACGTTTATTTTCCGTGACCAGATCAGCCCAAGCGTATTGCCGTCAATTTTATAAAGGGTAGGCGAAGAATAGACGTTAAGCTTGTTGATCTTATGATTTGAATTGATCACATATCCGAGCACATAGTATACATGCGCAAATCTTGACTTGATGATCTTTTTCGGGAACATATTTTTTATTGAACCGAATTTTTCGGACGTGTTCCCTTGTTCGGTGAGAAAATTCAAATTGGGATCATACTCGCTCAGGCTCATATAACGGTTAATGCTATCGGACCACAGATCGTTTGCCCAAATGAGAAATGCGCGTTTTTGTTTGGTGGCGGATAAGCCCGTGTCGATCACGAAACTTCCTCCGGCATAGTTGTATTGCGGCAGATATTGGTTGAAAATGATCTCATCGGCATCCTGCGCGATCAAGCGGAGAGCTGGCGTAAATGAAGTAATAAAAACAAAGGATAATAGAAATCTTTTCATGACTGAAAATTGTAAGTTAGCTCCTACTCTTTTTAGGCTTTTCGGAATTCGCCTTGAAAAACATGTTAGTGGAAATAGTTTCAGAGGAGTATAGATGGCTAATATATCCCTTTAAAACTACAATTGCAAGGAAAAGTTGAAGACTTTATTACCGAAAGCGTTTTATTTACGTTTACCGATGAATAAAAAACGGATTTAAGTTTTCAGAAACTTTTTACGCTGTGTGTTTTTCGACGCTGACGTTATTAGAATTCCTTCAAACGATACTTGTTTTAGGCGGCGTGATACATTGAAACGAAAGAGATCCGATTGCTTTGAATAAACAAACCAACAGCGAAACTATAATTCGGATTTTTGCCTGCCTCCCCTTACCTTTGCGGCAAAATTCAAAAGCGCTTTTGCCATTACAAAAGCTGCAAAATCTCAAATATTTATGGCTAACACTGGTAAGGTAAAACAAGTAATTGGCGCCGTTGTCGACGTGTATTTTCCGGAAAGCACATTGCCGGAAATTTACAATGCAATAGAAGTACAGCGACCAAACGGCGAAAAATTGGTTCTTGAAGTTCAGCAACATCTTGGGGAAGACAGCGTTCGGTGTATTGCAATGGATGCGACCGAAGGCCTTGTTCGCGGCACGGCGGTAATTGACACCGGCAAAGCCATCGCAATGCCAACCGGTGAAGCCATTCATGGAAGGCTTTTTAATGTGATAGGCGACCCTATTGATGGATTGCCTGCTGTTGACAAAACCCATGGCCGGCCAATACATTCCCTGCCGCCGGCTTTTGAAAACCTGACCACAGCTACGGAAGTTTTGTTCACGGGCATCAAGGTGATTGACCTGATAGAACCGTATGCCAAAGGAGGTAAGATCGGGTTATTTGGAGGTGCGGGTGTTGGCAAAACGGTGATTATACAGGAACTGATCAACAACATCGCAAAAGGATATGGGGGCTTGTCTGTGTTTGCTGGTGTGGGTGAAAGAACGCGTGAGGGAAACGATCTTTTACGCGAAATGATAGAAGCCGGTATCATGAAGTATGGCGATAGTTTCAAGCACAGTATGGAAGAGGGCGGCTGGGACCTCAGCAAGGTGGATATGGAAGGCCTAAAAGATTCCAGGGCCACTTTCGTATTTGGACAAATGAATGAGCCGCCGGGTGCCCGCGCGAGAGTTGCATTGAGCGGATTGACCATTGCGGAATATTTCCGCGATGGAGATGGCACAGGCAAAGGGAGAGATATTTTATTTTTCGTTGATAATATATTCCGTTTCACGCAGGCCGGTTCGGAGGTATCCGCGCTTTTGGGCCGTATGCCGTCAGCTGTGGGTTATCAACCAACGCTTGCAACGGAAATGGGTATCATGCAGGAACGGATCACTTCAACACGTTATGGTTCCATCACGTCTGTTCAGGCAGTATATGTGCCGGCCGATGACCTAACAGATCCGGCACCAGCTACAACATTCGCACACCTGGATGCGACGACCGTGTTAAGCCGTAAGATCGCTGACCTTGGCATCTATCCCGCGGTTGATCCACTTGATTCCACTTCAAGAATTCTTACGCCAATTATTGTAGGTGATCTTCATTATAATTGTGCGAACAGGGTTAAACTCATCTTACAGCGGTATAAAGAACTGCAGGATATTATTGCGATACTCGGTATGGACGAATTGAGTGAGGAGGATAAGCTAGTTGTTGCCCGCGCGAGAAAAGTGCAACGCTTTCTTTCCCAACCGTTCCATGTCGCCGAGGCCTTCACAGGTTTGAAGGGTGTGTTTGTCAGCATTGAAGACACGATCCGCGGATTCAACATGATCATGGATGGTGAAGTTGACGACTATCCAGAAGCCGCATTCAACCTCGTGGGCACGATTGAAGACGCGATTGAAAAAGGTAAGAAACTTATAGAGCAGGCAAAGGGATAATTTGAAGATTTTGAAAATGTGCTAATTGAATAGTTAATCACGCGACATCCATTTTCAAATTTTCAAATTTCAAATTTTCAAATTATGACGCTCGAAATACTAACACCGGAAACAAGATTATATAGCGGCGAAGTTTACGGCATCCAATTACCCGGGATCGCTGGTTCTTTTGA
>DASQJI010000209.1:0-3054 GCA_035631175.1 Parafilimonas sp. | reverse complement strand
GAGAGTGCGTGCCTTCACGTTATCTCGTAACTGAATATCGAGAATATCCTTTAGCTGGTTTCGCAAACTTTTTTTGGTGACAGGTATCGCTGCTTCAATGCGATGATCCAGGTTTCGAATCATCCAATCAGCAGACGATATAAATATCTTTTCGTTGCCACCGTGATGGAACACCAGGATACGGGAGTGTTCCAGGTATTCGTCGACGATACTGATCGCTGTAACTTTATCCTTCCATTTCTTGTTTTTGAATTTTGCCGAGCAAATTCCGCGGATTATCATTCTTAACTCAACTCCTTCGGAAGCCGCATCATACAATTTGTCGATCATTTGAGGATCGCTAAGTGAATTTACCTTCAAATAGATCGCTGCTTCCTTGCCTGCCCTCGCATTCTTTATTTCTGTATTGATGAGTTGCAACAATTGTTCACGCATAAATGTCGGGCACACCATCAACGTCTTGCATTGTCGAAGGTCCTGCACACGTGGCTTCGGACTTTCGAGAAATTTGAATATCCGGTTAATGTCGGCCATCACATTCCTGTTCGCAGTCAGCAGACAGTGATCAGCATACAGCTTCGCAGTCTTTTCGTTGAGATTGCCCGTACTAACAAACCCATATTGGGTCGTTTTTTTCCCGCTCCTTTTTTTAATTACACAAAGCTTTGCATGCACTTTCATATTCATAATCCCTACCAGCACCTTCACGCCTTCTTCCTCAAGCCGGTCTTTCCAAAACAAATTTGCTTCTTCGTCGAAACGTGCACTTAGCTCGAGCATCACCGTAACATCTTTGCCATTCCTGACGGCGTTAATGAGCGCATTGATCACTTTTGAATTTGTCGCAAGCCGGTACGCCGTGATCCTGATCAATATAACTTCAGGATCCATGGCTGCTTCGCGTAGCAGGTCTATCACTGAATCGAAAGAGTGATAGGGAAAATTAAGCAATACGTCTTGTTTTAGTATCACATTGGTGATGCTGGGTATATCTTTCAGCAGTGGATGGATGAATGGGGCGCGCCTGATATTTTTTTGCGGAAACACGTCAGGAAAATCCATAAAGTGCCTGAAGTTGTGTATACGTCCGCCGGGAATGATGTTGTCTTTTCTTGAAAGATTAAGTTTGCGCATCAGGTATTCCAGCAAGCCTGCATCCATTTCTTTGTCAAACACAAAACGTGTGGGCTTACCGATGCGACGATTTTTCAAGCCTTTCTGTATCTTTTGAACAAATGAAGTCGTAAGGTCATTATCGATATCAAGTTCGGCATCCTTGGTAACCTTAAAGATATAGGAGTCAAACTTCGTATAGTCGAAGTAGGAAAAGATAAACGGCAGATTAAAGCGGATAACATCCTCAAGCAGTATAATGTGGTGTTGGCCTTCAGGAGACGGTAACTGGACAAAACGTCCAACAATGCGACTTGGCACTTCTATCAAAGCATATTTTTGCTGGTAAGCAGTGTCTTCTTTTCGCATCACAACGCCCAGGTAAATGCTTTTCTCCCTTAAATAAGGCAACTGCGGGAGGCTTTCGATCATCAGCGGGATGATGTTCGAGCGCACTTCTTCCTCGAAAAATGTTTTCACATACTGCTGCTGCTGCCGGTTCAATTTTTTCTCGTCGATAAGAAAAACATTCTGGCCTTCCATTTCTTTTAAGATCCCGTGCCAGATCCGGTTAAACTCATTTTGCTGGTCCAGTACGATCATCTGTATCTGGTCGAGTATTTGCTCCGGATTGTCCTCGAGATGCATGTTCGCTTTTTTTGCGCCCAGTTCTATCATACGTTTCAAGGTTGCAACCCGCACGCGAAAAAATTCATCCATATTGTTCGAATGAATCCCCAGGAAACGAATACGTTCTCTTAAGGGCACTGAAGGATCAACAGCCTCTTGAAGCACCCGTGCATTGAAACTAAGCCAACTTATATCTCTCGGAATTAAATTCTTCATATGAAGCAAAAACAAGCCAAATATAACGGGTTAGGATGTAGGAAGCAGGAATTAGGAAGCAGGATTTAGGAATTGGGATTTATTCACCATTCACCATTGACCATTCACAACTTCACAATTACAAACTCTTAATTTTCTCAATAAGTCCCGATGTCGAAAAACCAGGGATGATCGGGTTGATCACTACTCTTCCACCATTGGCCATCACCTCTTTTGCGCCAACCGTTGTATCGATCGTATAATCGCCGCCCTTCACCAACACATCCGGAACAACTTTTTTGATGAGCTCAAGCGGTGTGTCTTCATCGAATGCTATCACCGCATCTACGATCAATAAGGAAGCCAGCACGAGGGAACGGCTGTGTTGATTGTTTATTGGCCGATGTTCACCCTTCAGCCTCGTAACGCTTGCGTCGGAATTTACACCCACGATCAGGCAATCCGCCTCTTTTGCAGCCTGCGACAAAGAAAATATGTGCCCTTCATGCAAAATGTCAAAGCACCCATTTGTGAAAGCAATTGTTTTGCTGGTTAAACGTTTCGATCTAAGCCAGGCGTCAAGCTTTTCGGGCGAAAGTATTTTTTGTTCAACCGCCGTGATAGTTTTCATAAATTTTCAAAAGAATTTTGTTTTTGATTTCAGGACAGCTCATAGTTTATTCCCTTCTTTAGGAAACACCAACCATGGTTTAAATTTCTTTGCCGCCTCAAAGTCCATCGTCGCATAAGAAATAATGATGACTACATCACCGACGGCTCCTTGTCGTGCAGCGGGGCCATTCAAACAAACGGTGCCGCTGCCACGCTTCCCTTTGATCACGTAAGTTTCGAGCCTCGAACCATTATTAACGTTAACAACCTGCACCTTTTCGTTTTCGATGAGGTTTGCCGCATCCATCAGGTTTTCATCAAGCGTAAGGCTGCCGACATATTGCAGATTCGCTTCTGTAATGACGGCCCGGTGTATTTTCGATTTCAGGATCTCGATTTCCATTGCGGGCGCAAATTTAGTGAAGTTATGTTAGGAAAAAGTTGCAGGGCGTATGAACGAGCTCAGAACGCGGCTGGTGAGGGAGTTGAGCTCATACATAAACG
>DASQJI010000208.1:0-1879 GCA_035631175.1 Parafilimonas sp. | reverse complement strand
TATCACTACCAGCCATCGAAAGATTCGCAATCAACAACGACGACAACTAAAATCAGAACAGAAGTTGCCCCGGCGATTCAATCATCATTCAAGATCTCTGATGTAACGTCAACGCTTTTAGAAAGGTTCTCTCTATAAACTTGGTTAAGGTTGGGACTTAGAACCTCTTGCTTACTTTAGCAGGGGGTTCTTCTATTTAATGTGGTCGGCAACGCAACGTTAAACCAATCCTTCATCAAATGCTTTCGCCACTGCTTCTGTTGCAGAATGAACATGTAGCTTGTCGTAGATTTTTTTAAGATGAGAGTTCACCGTGTGATATTTAAGACCAGTACCGTCGGCGATCATTTTATAGCTGAGCCCTTTCGTAAGCATCGACAATATTTCGATCTCACGCGCAGTCAACGCGAAGAAGTTTTCTTTTTTGCCGGATGCCTGGTGATGAAACATTTCCAATACTTTTTTTGCGACCGATGGTGTCATCGGCGCACCGCCGTCCAGCACGTCGCGGATGCCTTCGATCAATTTATCAGGATCGGTCTTCTTCAAAAAATACCCGTCAGCGCCGCCACGTATTGCGTCAAATATTTTTTTTTCATCTTCAAAAACAGTTTGCATGATGATGAAAATATTTGGCGCCAGTTTCTTGATCCGTTTTAATCCTTCAATACCATTCACCAATGGCATATCAATATCCATCAATACAACATCCGGTTGCAAACGGGCGATATCATTTTCAACTGCGTTGCAATTTTCTTTTGCTCCCACAAATTCCATATCCGGCGTATCGCTCACTAGTAATTTCAGCGCTTCTTGCCGGCCGATATTGTCATCATATACAAGTATTCTTACTTTCATGATGTAAAAATATTTTATCTGCGCTGATATATGGTATCCCTAAATGTAGGCAAGGGGTTTCAAGCAGGGCCAGTTGACCGCAAGACTGGTTGCTTAAAATTGCTCAACCTCGTAGACGTCATTCCCGGCAACGACGGGGAATCTGCTTGCCGAATTTTGAGTGCGTATATTTTTGTGTTCAGAGCTCCTAAACTTTTAAGGGCAGGCGCCCCAATCGGGTTGGGCATGAGGAGCAAGTGGTTGCACTTTTGTGTTTGCTTCGTTTTAAAGTGGCAATGAATTTATGGAACACAACGAACACAACGATCGCACAACGCACACGAAGCTGTACTGAATTGGCTAGACCGGAAAACTCAACTCAATCTCCGTTCCGCTTCCAGTCGTGCTTGTGATTTTAAAATCCCCTTTCAAAGTACCCGTCCGGTTCTTCATATTCAACAAACCATTACCGCGGTTCACTTGAGCGACATCGAACCCTTTCCCGTTGTCTTTTATCGTCAGCACGACATTTTTACTTTTTAGATTCATGTTTATCCAAACATCGGTGCACCCCGCGTATTTAGCAACGTTGTTCACCGCTTCCTTAAAAATTAGGTAGAAGTTTTTTCGATCGTCCATGTCGAGTTTTACGCTGTTCAGCCTTTCATCGAATTCAATATGAAGATTGCAGTTCGTTGCTTCGAATAATTCAGAGGCAAGCGTTCGCATGCGCACCATGATGTTTTCAAAACGGTCGTTGCGCGCATTGATCATCCAGACAATATCATTCATTGCATTCATCGATGTTTGTGTGTACTCGCTGATCTTTCCTAGCAGATCAGACACTTGCGGTGTTTCCGGTTTTCGTTGGCGCGCTACCTTGCTAAAGATCGAAATATTGCTCAGGTTACTTCCGATCTCATCATGCAGATCACTTGCGATCCTGTTACGGACAGCCTGCAACTTCAATGCATGTTGCAAACGGTACTGATAAATTCCGTAAACAGCGCCGATCGCTGCTGTTGCAATTAGTATTCTAAAC
>DASQJI010000207.1:0-1905 GCA_035631175.1 Parafilimonas sp. | reverse complement strand
CGAAACCTTAAGCACCCTGGCGGCTGAACTAAACATTGTGATCGTAGCATCGCTATTTGAAAAAAGAACGAAGGGCATATATCATAACACCACCGTGGTCATTGATGCGGATGGCACTTTACTGGGTAAGTATCGTAAAATGCACATTCCTGATGACCCGGCTTATTATGAGAAGTTTTATTTCACACCGGGCGACCTTGGCTATAAAGTTTTCAAAACAAAATATGCGACGATTGGTGTTTTGATCTGTTGGGACCAATGGTACCCGGAAGCAGCAAGGATCACGTCATTAATGGGTGCTGAAATTTTATTTTACCCGACAGCGATCGGTTGGGCAACGTCCCAGGACGAAGCTACGAACAACGAACAATATGAAGCATGGCAAACGATCCAGCGAAGCCATGCGGTGGCTAATGGTGTTCACGTGGTGAGCGTGAACCGTACAGGGTTTGAACAAAACGGCAACATGAAATTCTGGGGAGGATCTTTTATTGCAAACCCGTTTGGCCGACTTTTATACAAGGCATCGCATGATAATGAAGAAGTTTTCTTAGCTGAGCTCGACCTTGAAAAGACAGATCAATATCGAACACACTGGCCATTTTTGCGGGACCGCAGGATCGATTCTTATGAACCGATTGTAAAGAGGTTTATTGATTGAAGTTGTGATCGATCGCACTTCGTTGGAACATTGAAGTAGTTGGTTGCATTTTTTTAGCAAGCAAACGCAATATCATCGACGAAGAAGATTTCAATAGAGTCTATATGTCTTGCGAAGAGATTTTGGTTATGATAAACGCGCTTAGACGTTCGCTCAACAGCAAAAAATAACGACATGCCTTCTGCCGACTCAACAGCCAATAGTTCCGACTCCCAAACTTCCGGTCTTCCAGACTCTCCGTCTCACCGACTTCCAGACTCTCCGTCTTCCGGACTTTCGGACTCCCCTCCCACCCCCAAACAACTTGGCTACTATTTTCCGGCAGAATTTGCAAAGCACGAAGCAACGTGGCTGAGCTGGCCACATAAAGAAGCATCATGGCCTGGAAAAATTCATACGATTTACCCGTCGTATGCAAAATTTGTTAAGGAGCTGACCGAAGGCGAAACTGTTCGCATTAATGTGAACGATGAAGTGATGAAGGCTTTTGCGGAAGACGTGCTGTCTAAGAACGATGTCAACATGTCGCGGGTTCAATTCTTTCTTAACCCAACAAATGATGCATGGTGCCGCGATCATGGTCCCGCATTTCTTATCAACCCGCATGCAAAACAAAAAAAAGTGATCGTAGATTGGAATTACAATGCATGGGGAGATAAATATCCTCCATATGATCTTGATGATGTAATTCCTACGTTGATCGCTAACCATTTCGACATTCCTGTCTTTCATCCGGGCATCATCATGGAAGGAGGTTCGGTGGAGTTCAACGGCGAAGGAACGCTTATCACCTCCACCGCGTGCTTGCTCAACGAAAATCGAAACCCGCATTTGAGCAAGCAGCAGATCGAATATTATTTGAGCGAATATTATGGCGTCGATCAAATACTGTGGATCGATGAGGGAATTGTAGGGGATGATACCGACGGCCATATTGATGACACGGTCCGTTTTGTAAATGCGGATACTGTAATTGCTGTTATAGAAGATGACAAGAACGATGATAATTACCATCTGCTTCAAAGCAATCTAAAGCAATTAAAAGAACTGAGACTGCTGAATGGAAAACAGCTAAACATTGTTGAACTACCCATGCCTGATTGTATTTCTTACGAGGAGCAGCGCCTGCCGGGATCTTACGCAAATTTTTATATTGCCAACAATGCGGTCATCGTACCAACTTTTCAGTGCAGCAAGGACGAAAGAGCATTACAAATCATCCAGGACTGTTTTCCCGAGCGAAA
>DASQJI010000206.1:0-1538 GCA_035631175.1 Parafilimonas sp. | reverse complement strand
TGTTTTAAATAATTTGAAGCAGCCATAACATATTCCTACCAGCAAAAAATATATCAGCGCTAGTTTCAGAATATAGATCGTCATAGCCACAAATGAGATCACAGCAATGATCAACGCGATAAGGGGAAATGCCGGGTAAGCTGGCACCTTGAATGGCCTTTCCATTCCTGGTTCTTTTTTTCTCAGTCGCAACAACGAGATCATTGACACAATATATAATGTGAGTGCACCGAATACGGAGATCGTAATTATTTCAGACGTTCTGCCCGTCAACAAGGCGATGATACCGACAGCCATATTCACGAGCAACGCATTGGAAGGTGTTTGAAATTTGCGATGGATCTTTCCAATAAATTTCGGCGCAAAATTTACTCGTCCAAGTTCGAAGCTTGATCTGCCCGCGGCGAGTATGATCCCGTGAAATGATGCGATCAATCCAAATAACCCTATCATGATCAACAAATGATAGAGCACATGATCATTTCCTACGATCTGCCCTAACGCGAGGGGAAGTGGCGAGTCTGACGTTGAGCCGTCGGATTTGTACACAACCGCTTCCCAGCCTGCAACACCAACTGAACTTACAAAAACGAGGATACACAGGATCACCAGGGTGATCATAGCGGAGCCAAAACCAAATACGATCGTTCTTTGGGGATTGATCGCTTCCTCCGCCACATTTGCAACGCCTTCTATGGCGAGAAAAAACCATATAGCAAAAGGGATCGCAGCAAATACGCCCGGCCATCCATTTGGAAAGGCGTTATGCTGAAGATTGTTTAATTGCACATGAGGAAGTGTGATACCCGAAAAGATCAATAATTCGGCAACGGCAAGAATGGTGATGACCAGCTCAAATAACGCGGCTGCTTTCACACCATAAATATTTAATGCAGTAAAAAGAATATAACTGAAGATCGCAATAACGAGGATCGGGATTTGGGGAAAAAACAAATTGAAGTAAGCCCCGATGGCAAATGCGATCGCGGGCGGCGCGAAGATGAATTCAATATTTTGCGCGATGCCCGCAATAAATCCCAGGTCATCTCCAAGCGCACGCTTGGCATAGTCAAAAGCTCCGCCGGCCTTCGGTATCGCACAGGCGAGCTCCGCGTAGCTATACGTGAATGTGACATACATGATGATTATGAAGAATGTAGCGATCGCGAGGCCTAATGTTCCACCTTGCTGCAGACCGAGATTCCAGCCGAAGTACATGCCCGAGATCACGTAACCAACGCCAAGCCCCCAAAGCATCAATGGAGTGAGTGTTCGTTTCAGTTGATTTAAAGCGGACAAGAAAAAATATTTATTTGTAAATATCTTAAATAAGAAAGTCATTGCAAACTATTGCTATGCAAGACGCACATAACGGGCTTGATCCTCATACTTCCTTGGTTCTTTCGTTGATGCCTGAATAAATTCAGTAGTAACTTTGATGGTATAATGATCACCAGCTTGCCGGTCAAAACAAAATTATATGGCCTCGTAGTATGCGGCGGAAACAGCAGCCGCATGGGGTTTGATAAAAGTATGAT
>DASQJI010000205.1:0-16698 GCA_035631175.1 Parafilimonas sp. | reverse complement strand
GCTTAATCCATACCAAAATGTTTGTCCTGCCAGTTGCTTTATGCTGCTCAACTAAAAAATTTTCGCAAAAATAGGTATGAGACTGTTACCAGTTACCGGAGACTGGTAACCGGCAACTGGCAACAAGTTAATATTCCCCCGGCCTTAATTTTTTTCTTCCTTGTTTAATAGCTGATTTTTGCTTCTTCTTCTCCAGCCGCTTTTCTTTTATCACCTTAGGAACTTTTACAACAATGCGAGGTTTTTTTGGTTGCAGCGCTTTGTTCACCAGGTCATTCATTTTTGAAATCACCTGGCCCTTGTTGCCAAGTTGTGACCGTTCGGTTTGAGATTTCACCAAAAGATATCCATCGGACGTTATGCGATTCGCAAGATGTTTCTTAATAAGTTCCTTTTGGGCTCCATTGATCAGTTGCGAATCATCAACAAGCCACCGGCCCTCTACCATTGTCTCCACCTTGTTCACGTTCTGCCCGCCTTTGCCACCACTTCGTGCCGTTTGAAAACTGATCTCCGGTGTAATCTCTATCTTCATCCGGTAAAATTAATCCGAATGCGGGCAGTGATCCAACGTGTGTCTGAAGCGTCGGTGATGGTGAACGGACAAATTACAGGCGCAATACAAAATGGCCTGTTAGTCTTTCTCGGAATTGAGGACGCCGATACCGCAGACGACATTCAATGGCTTAGCAGTAAGATCGTTAACCTGAGAGTTTTTAATGACGGTGCCGGCATTATGAACTTAAGCGTGAAAGACACTGACGGCGAGATACTCCTGGTGAGCCAGTTCACGCTGCATGCGCTGACAAAAAAAGGAAATCGTCCTTCCTATATACGGGCAAGCAAACCAGACATCGCGATACCATTATATGAAGAAATGATACTGAAGCTGGAAACCGTGCTCGGTAAAAAAGTGCAAACAGGCATGTTCGGTGCCGATATGAAAGTAAAACTCCTGAACGACGGGCCGGTTACAATAATTATTGATACAAAGAACAAAGAATAAAATTAGCGCGTTGTGCTATTAAAATGGACTTACAGAAATCCTGTTTGCTTTAGTTTGCTGCCAGAACACATCGCAACCACGTCGCCGTCATGCCCGGCTCGACCGGGCATTTGCTGCAAGTAATTTTAAGGTCAATGAATAAATCCTGCCACTCGGGATTGAAATCCGAAATCAATTTATTCTTCGATGATCGATCCATTTTTTCAGTTGTTTTTCTCTAGCAGTTGCATAAATACGCTTGCTGCAATTATATTTTGCGTGAGTGAATTTCGATAAACCTCGGTAATATGTAAAAACGTCAGAAGTCACGCCACTGTACAAGACTTCATGATGCACATTTGTTAAGGCATAAACTGTGGCTCATATTGCATAAACTAAAGTTAGCAGATTCCCGCCTTCGCGGGAAAGACGTGCGGTCTCGTTCATCAAACTTCGATACTGTTTACTGCAAGATTGGCAATCATTGCGACTCAACGTTAATAGACCAACACGTGAAAATTAGTCAGGCCTAGAAACTTTTCTTTTGAATTTTTTCATGTAGCGCGGGGATCTCCTGTAAAGCGGCTGTTCCATACCAGGCATAAACTTCCGCATCAAGGTCTTTTGACTGAATAGCCGGATCTGTGCTGAGCCATTGTTTCGCCTCTTCTACGTTGCCCGTGTTGAAGACAAAGATCCCTTCATAATTTTGGTCGTTATCGCCGGTTGGGCCGGCAAGCACCAGTTTATTTTCCGCAGCCAACCTTTTGATATTTGCCATGTGACCATGAAAAATACTGTCGAGGGCTTTTTTGTCGGTGATGTCTGCAGGTCCTTTTTTTAATAAAACCAATACGTATTGCTTCATACCATAATCATCAGCGTTTAGTTTTTTGGCGAGGATAGAATCGTACGCGGCATGTGATTGCTGTGCGGATAATTGATTAGAGAAAAACAGGAGGCTAAATAAAATAACTGCAGTTGGTTTCATAAATGAAATGTTTAATTTTTTTCCAATGTGGTCTTGGGGAAAGCACATGTAAAAAAAGCAAATTATTTTATTCTGACGGTTCGCGCCTACATATTATTTGAACAACACATTTAAACGTCAAAGCTGTGCATCATAAATCCCTGAGCCTGGATATTGTGTTCTTACACGTTTTGTGGTTCAGTTGCAAAATCAAACCGCAAAAATTCTTTCAATTCAAAAAATATTTTACAAAATTTTGCCGCAGTCAATTTTTTATTGAATTAAATCTTCACACACGCTGATTTACTTTTGCCGGATGCGGTTATACATAAAAAATATGGTTTGTCATCGCTGCAAACTGGCCGTTGAAAACGAATTGAAAAAAGTCGGCCTGACACCGGTACAGGTTGAGCTGGGAGAAGCAGTGGTGAAAGAAGACAGCTTTACCAGCCAACAGGAACAAGAATTATCAGGCAACCTCCAGGCAATCGGTTTTGAATTGCTCGATGACAAAAGAAAAAAGCTCATTGAAAAAATAAAGACGCTGATCATTGAATCTATTCATTACGATAAAAATCCGGGCAATAAAAATTTTAGCAAACTCATTTCCGAACATCTCCATCATGATTATTCTTACTTAAGCAAATTATTTTCAGAAACCGAAGGGATCACGATCGAACAGTTTATCATCAGCCAGAAAATCGAAAAGGCCAAAGAACTGCTGGTCTATGATGAAATGAGTCTCAGCGAGATCGCTTTTGAGCTCAATTATAGCAGCGTCGCGCATCTCTCGGCTCAATTCAAAAAAATAACCGGCCTTACTCCTTCAGCATTCAAAAAGAGCGGTATTCATCACCGCTACACGCTCGATTCAATTTCCCATTAATCAGCCCGCAGCCCATAATTGTATAAAAGAATTCCATAATTGCATAACACTTTCCGCCTCGGTTGAAGGGAGCTTTGTGAAAGATATAATTATGAAACATACATATTCAATAACGGGAATGACGTGCGAGGGCTGCGAGGCAACAGTTACAAATTCATTGTCGGCTGTGCCTGGCGTGTCTAACGTAAAGACAGACCTCGCGAAAAATGAGATAACTGTTGAAATGAGCAAACACATCGCGACGCCAACATTGCAACACGCCTTGAAAAAATATCCGAAGTACCAGCTCGAAGAAATAGCCCCATCTTTCGACTCGCCAACGAATGACGTTGGCAAAGCGAGCTGGCTTGTCACCTACAAACCGATCCTTCTGATTTTCGCGTACATCATAAGCGTAACGTTGTTGGTGGAGGTTCGCACAGGTTTTAACTGGATGCACTGGATGAGTAATTTTATGGGTGGATTTTTTCTGACGTTTTCATTCTTCAAGCTGCTTGATCTGAAAGGCTTTGCCGAAAATTATTTTTCGTACGACATCGTCTCAAAAAGATGGTTTGGTTATGGATACATCTACCCGTTTATTGAACTGGCGCTTGGGCTTGCTTACGTAATTTCATTCGATCCTCTGCTTACCAATTCGGTGACATTACTTATCATGGGCATAAGTATGATCGGCGTGCTGAAAGCCGTTTTCAGTAAAAGGAAAATTAAATGCGCGTGCCTTGGTATAGTTTTTAATTTGCCAATGAGTACGATCACAATTGTTGAGGATTCACTGATGATCGTAATGAGTTTTATCAGCCTCTTAAGTTTGATGTCGTAACATAGCATACTATTTGAAGCAACTTGCAAATGAGGACCCTCGTCTTGATATTAACGGCTATTTTCCTGCTAAGTTCCACCGGGTTCGCAAACTCTTGTGAAGCCGGCGACACCATCCCTGCCGTTGATGTGCATCATGACATGAGCAACATGAACATGAACGACACGGTGCCGCACGATCACATGCATCACGACATGAATAACATGCAGATGAAGGATACTGTCTCCCAGATGCACCACCAGATGAATAATATGCAGATGAATGATTCAGGCATGAACATGCCCATGGGAAATATGACTCATTCATTTTCGCTGAATCTTCCAATGAGCCGCAACGGTTCGGGCACAGGCTGGTCGCCGGATGCAGCGCCGATGTATGGAACGATGTACCATTCGAAGAACTGGATGTACATGCTGCATTATAATTTATTCATCAGGTACAATAAGCAGGATCTGACGAATAGAGGAAGCCGCGGTGATGCGATGGTCGACGCGCCGAACTGGCTCATGTTTATGGGCGAGCGAAAAGTTGGGGAGAATGGATTATTTCATTTCGGAACGATGTTCTCGCTCGACGCTGTGATAACGGGTCAACGCGGATATCCGCTGTTGTTTCAATCTGGAGAATCAGCGCACGGCGAACCGCTTGTAGACCGTCAGCATCCGCACGATCTTTTTTCCGAATTGTCAGCGGCATATTCATATGCATTATCGAAAAAAGCGGATGTGTTTGCGTATGTCGGATACCCGGGCGAACCTGCACTCGGACCGGTTGCATTCATGCACCGCGCATCTGCGTTGTATGATCCCGACGCTCCTATTTCACATCACTGGATCGATGCAACGCACATCACGTTCGGAGTGGCAACGTTGGGTGTGCGTTTAGGAGATCTTAAACTTGAGGGTTCTTCTTTTACAGGTCGTGAGCCGGATGAAAACAGGTATGATCTTGACAAGCCCCGTTTCGATTCGTGGAGCGGAAGATTATCTTTTAATCCTTCAAACAACTGGGCGCTCCAGGTTTCGCATGGTTATATTAAAAGCCCGGAAGCGTTGCATCCGGACGAGAACATAAACCGAACAACAGCATCCGCCGAATACAGTGTGCCTCTTAAAAACGATCGTGAGTTCGATGTCACCGCTGTTTGGGGAATGAATAAGCAACAGCATCACGACGGAGAAAATGCCGCATTGCTTGAAGCCTCTTACCGTCTCAAAAAAGTCGCGCTGTTTGGTAAATACGAGTACGTTGAAAAATCTTCAGAAGAACTAGCACTTGACGAAACAATTTACGGCGACGCTCTATTTCCTGTGCATGCGTTTACACTTGGATTCAATTACGACTTACTTCAGTTCAATAAAACGAAAATGGCGATCGGCAGCCATTTTACTTTCTATCGGAATGTCGAAAGACTTTATGACCTCTACGGAAAAAATCCTTCTGCGTTCGAGGTGTACCTTCGCATCTATCCTGCTTCGATCAAAATGTAAAACAATAGCTAGCATGTAACGCGCTCCGTAAAATTTTTTTTGCATGATGAATAAAATTTTCTTTTTGTTTTTCTTGCTCGCTTCGATCGCAAGCTGCACAGATCAACATCCGGCAACTGACGTGGTGGCGGTTATTGGCGATGGTAAAATGCCGGCGATTGCAGGCGACGTGGATAATAACGTCAGCGTGGCATATGGGTCAGGCGATCAACTAATGTGTACTTATTCCCGGGATGGGCAAACTTTTGGTTCTCCGGAAATAGTTGCGGAGTTGCCAGGCCTCGTCGCATCCGCAACGAGAGGGCCTCAAATTACAGCAACGAAAAATGGTCTTGCGATCATTGCAGTGAACAAAGACGGCAACATTTTCTCGTATGTTAAAGATGCCTCCGGTGAGTGGATTTCAACCGGGCGAGTGAACGACATTGATACGACAGACAAAGAAGGATTTATTGCGCTAGCCAGCGATGAGGGCAATAATCTGTTTGCGATCTGGCCTGACCTGCGCGCCGATCATCAGAATAAAATATTTGGTGCCAGGTCGAATGATGGTGGCAGAACATGGATGAGAAACATTTTAGTGTATCGGTCGCCGGATAAAACGATATGCGAATGCTGCAAGCCGTCGGTGGTTATGAATGGTAGAAACGTTTTTGTTATGTTCAGAAACTGGCTGCACGGAAATCGTGATTTATATCTCGCAACATCTTCGGATGGAGGAGAAAGTTTTGGACAGGCACAAAAGTTAGGTAGTGGAAACTGGAAGCTGGACGCCTGCCCAATGGACGGCGGTGGCCTCACCGTTAATTCCTCCGGTGCTGTTAGTACCGTATGGCGCAGACAATCGAAAATATACGCCTGTGAGCCAGGGCAGGTGGAAAAAGAAATTGGCGAAGGAAAAAGTTGCAGCATAGAGGACGTTTATGGAAAAGACATTTATGCATGGATCGCTGATGGTGACATTGTCTGCCTGTTGCCTGGTGGCAAACTTCAGACGATTGGTCATGGCAGCTCTCCGGTATTAAAAAAGATGAGCGAAAAAAAAGCTGTTTGCGTTTGGGAAGATGATGGGAAAATCAATGCGGCGATGCTTACGTTCTAAGGCATGCTAATTTTACTCACCCGAATCTATAACCACCGTCATGTTTTTTCGCTAGAAAGTTTATTAGTTTTGCAACGAATGAAAAAAGCCTCTCTCATATTCCTGCTCTTCATGTATGCGTTCTCAACAACAGGTTTGTGCCTGCAGGGCTTTTATTGTTGCGGAAAATTGAAATCGGTAAAACTTACTCTCGCCGATTACGCAAAAGATAAGGAAGGTTGTTGTAAAGTAAAGTACCAAACTTTTAAGGTAACCGATACACATGCTGCAGCCGATGCTGCAAGCGTCCCGCCTGTTCATAGCAGCGACATTCAAATCGCTCCTGCAGTATCAAATGGAATTGACCTGGTAAGTGATGTAAACCATCACAACTTCTATATCCACGCGCCTCCACTACGACCACATAATCCCATCTATATAGAGAATTGTGTTTTCAGAATTTGATCTTATGTTTTGAGTATTCAAGCTGGTAAATATTCTTACCAGCTGTTCCTTATTTCTCAAACATAAAATCAAATACAATGAAATCTTTTATAGTGATACTGATTGCGATGTTCGCAACAGTCACAGCTTTTTCTCAAAAAGCGAAACAAAATTCTGATACCACCCTGCATCAGTATGTAACATATAGCTGCAATATGCATCCTCAATATGTCAGCAATGTTCCTGCAAAATGCCCGGTGTGTAACAACAACATGAACCTTTCGGGGAAAGAAATTATGAAAATGCAGATCATGAAACTGTACACTTGTCCGATGGACAACATGTTCTCCGTGCAATCAGGAAAATGTCCTAAATGCGGGATGGACCTGGTACCATTCAGTCCGAAAAACAAACCAGCGAGCGCAGGTACTAATTAACTAAAGTGATAAGCACCGGGAGTTGATCCTTCCGGTGCTTATGCAACAATCTCCCTAAGATGACATTGATCAAACATATATTTCTTCTGCTCCTCGCTGCTTCAGTATTTCCAGCTTTTTCGCAGGTGGACTCGACTCCTCCAGGCGAAACAGCCGTTTCATTTAAGGTATTTGGCGTATGCGCCAGCCTCTGTAAGCCGCGCATCGAAGCAGCGGCAATTGGAAAGGGCGTGAAATCGGCAGCATGGAATGTAGATACGAAGATGCTGGGCGTGGTGTACGAGCCAGCAAAAACATCGCTCGAAAAAATTGAAAATCGCATCGTCGAAGCAGGGCATGATCTTGAAAACAAAAAGGCCAATGATGCAGTATACAACGCCTTGCCTTCATGCTGCCATTATCGCGAAATGGAAAGCATGCAGGATGCAGCAGATATGAATGTGCACAATGATTCGGCAAGTGAGCACCGGGTCACGGGTGTGGTCCTGGAAGAAGATAAGACAGGCTCGTTTAAACCACTCGTCGGCGCGAGCGTCACCTGGCTTGGAACAAACAAAGGAACAACAACCGATGACAACGGCGTATTCTCCATCCCTCATGAAGCAGACAGGCTGATCGTAAGTTACACCGGATTTCGCGCAGATACGATCTCTGTTATGCCCGCGAAAGAGCTAAAAATAATTTTGGCAAGTGGGAATCAACTGAGAGAAGTTAAAGTCACCACAACCGGCGCATCAACTTATATTAGCTCGCTTGATATTGTCCGCACTTCAGTGATCACACAAAAAGAGTTATTTAAAGCGGCATGCTGCAACCTGAGCGAAAGTTTCGAAACAAATCCTTCGGTTGACGTCTCGTTCAACGATGCGGTTACCGGTTCAAAGCAAATACAATTGTTAGGCCTCGCCGGAATTTATACGCAGTTAACAGTAGAGAATTTGCCGGGACCGAGAGGGCTGGCGACAGCGCTGGGATTAAATTCTATTCCGGGTACCTGGGTGGAAAGTATCCAATTGAGCAAAGGGACCGGTTCGGTGGCAAATGGTTTTGAAAGCATCGCAGGACAAATAAATGTGGAACTCAAAAAACCCGCAAACAGCGAGAAGCTTTATGCGAATCTCTATGTGAATGATTTTGGCAAGACAGATCTCAACCTCAATTTGTCGCAGCCTGTTGGAAAGAAATGGTCAACAGCTTTGCTCATGCACGATGATTTTCTGACGAATAAAAGTTTGGATTTTAATCATGATGGGTTCAGAGACCTTCCAACAGGAAATTTATTCAGCGCCATTAACAGGTGGAGCTTTGACAATACAAAAGGCCTGATGTCGCAATTTGGCGTTAAATTTTTGAACGATCAAAGAACTGGTGGCCAGTTGGATTACGACGCATCAAAAGACAAGTTCACAACCAATAATTACGGTTTGGAGATAAATACAAAACGCGTCGAGGGATTTGGCAAGATCGGCTACGTCTTCCCGCAAAAAAAATACAAGAGCATTGGCTTGCAACTATCGGCTTTTGATCACAAACAAAATTCTTATTTCGGCTTTACAAGTTACGATGCGCACCAGCAGAATTTTTATTCCAACCTCATTTATCAATCCATTATTCATTCGACCATTCATAAATTCAGGACCGGCCTTAGTTTTTTGTATGATAAATATGATGAATTGTTCGACAGCACCGATTATCATCGCACGGAAGTGGTGCCCGGCGCTTTCTTTGAATATACATTTACACCCACAACTAACTTTGACGTCGTCGCTGGCATTCGTGAAGATCACAATAGTTTATACGGTTGGTTTACAACCCCGCGTTTAAACATCAGGTATCAGCCTGTTAAGGGAACGACGATCAGGGCGAGTGTTGGCAGAGGCCAACGGACGGCAAATATTTTTGCTGAGAATAATGGCGTATTCGCTAGTTCGCGGGCAGTGAGTATAATTTCGTCGACAACAAATGGGGCCTACGGATTGAAACCGGAAGTTGCATGGAACAAAGGAATCACTGTTGACCAGAAATTCAGATTATTCAACCGCAGTGCTTCTTTCGGCGTGGATTTTTTCAGGAATGATTTTACCAACCAGGTTATTGTTGACCTTGAAGATGCAAGGGAAATAAAATTCTATAACCTCGAGGGAAAATCGTTTTCGAACAGTTTCCAGGCTGAATTATCTGTCACGCCTCTCCAAAGATTTGACGTTCGATTGGCTTATCGCTTTTTCGATGTGAAGTCAACGTATAATGGAAAGCTTTTGCAAAAACCGCTTACATCAAAGAACCGTGCATTTGCCAACTTAGCCTACGAGACAAACGGTTGGAAATTTGATTACACAGTAAGTTATAATGGCGAAAAAAGATTGCCATCAACAGAAGTCAATCCGCCACAATACCAACGGCAAGACTATTCACCTTCGTTTGTTGTGATGAATGCACAGGTGAGCAAGACATTGGGTAAGAAAAATCCTTTTGATATTTATATCGGCGCTGAAAATCTTACAAACTATTACCAGCAGAATGCGATCATTGCTGCAGATGAACCTTTCAGCGAATATTTTGATGCCTCAATGATCTGGGGACCGGTCACGGGAAGAATGTTTTATGGAGGGGTGAGGTTTAAGGTGAAGTAGCGGGTTGCAGATCGCAGGTTAGAAGTTGCCGGTTGCCAGTTTCCGGTTGCCAGTTTCCGGTCACCAGTTTATCCGGTCAGTCCGGTTAAAAGACCACCGGTTACCGGCCACCAGTGACCGGCAACCGGTAACTGGTAACTCTCAACTACACCGGGTCCACATCGGGAACGATATCTACGGAACGATAACGTTTATTAAATTTTAATATCGCTGTTTGTTGGTCGATCTGCAGTTTACATTGCTGTATCGTCTGCGCATTTTTCGGAAGTTTGAAAAGCACATCCCATAAATACTGGTTGCGAATGCGATTTACAACAGGTTGCGCAGGCCCTGTGATGTAGCCTTGGAAATCTTTCTTCAAAGCCATTGAAAAAATATTTGCAGCTTCTTCGGCGATATGATTTTCCTTATGCCGGAACGCAACGTGGATGAGACGCGTGAACGGAGGATAATGATAATTACGCCGGCTTTCAATTTCAAAATCGTAGAGCGCCTTGTAGTCGTGCGCTTTTACAAATTGCAGAACGGGATGTTGTGTGTTGCTCACCTGGATAAGCACTTTTCCCACATCGTTTTTCCGGCCGGCCCTTCCGCTCACCTGCTCCATTAACTGGAATGCCCGTTCATTAACGCGAAAATCAGCAAAGTACAGCAGGCTGTCCGCATCGATGATACCGACCAGGCTGACGTGGTCAAAATCAAGGCCCTTCACTATCATCTGCGTGCCGACGAGTAAATCTATTTTTTGCTGTTCGAACAATTTTATTAGCGTATCATGATCATGCTTTCCCTTCATCGTGTCGTAATCCATCCGTGCAATTTTTGCATGGCTGAAAGTTTCCGCAACGATTTCTTCGATCTTCTCCGTACCAAAATTCCGTTGTTTAAAATCATGGCTGCCGCATTGCGGGCACGTGTATAATACCGGGTATTCAGTGCCGCAATAGTGACAGATCATTTTATTCTTTGCCTTATGATACGTCAGCGTAACATCGCAGTTCCGGCACTGAGGGATCCATCCGCATACGTTACACACGAGATACGGTGTGTAACCACGCCGGTTCTTGAAAAGAATTACTTGCTTTTTTTGGGCAAGCGCCTGTTCGATCGCCTCTTTTAGTTGCGGCGATATCAATACTTTTTCTTTCGATGACACCTTTGCCAGGTCGACAATTTCTATCGAAGGAAAATCAAGATTGCCGTATCGCTCTTTTAATTCGACGAGCGCATATTTTTTTGTTTGCACATTATAATATGATTCGATCGAAGGCGTGGCAGTTCCCAACAAAACTTTGGCGTTAAACAGCGAGGCATAGTATATCGCTGCATCTCTTGCATGGTAACGCGGCGCAGGATCCTGCTGTTTGTAAGAAGCATCATGCTCCTCATCCGCGATGATCAATCCTAATTCTTTAAAAGGCAGGAACAAGGCCGATCGTGCACCAAGGATCGCCTTAATGTCACCATTCTTTACGCGGTTCCATATTTCCACCCGTTCGTTTGCATTGAACTTTGAATGATAGACAGCGATGTAACCGCCAAAATGTTTTTGCAGGCGTCGGATGATCTGTGCCGTCAGCGCGATCTCAGGCAACATGTATAAAACCTGTTTCCCTTGCTGGATGAATTGTTCGATGAGTTTAATATAGAGTTGCGTTTTCCCGCTGGATGTTACACCATGCAACAGGCAAACTTGTTTTTCATTCAGTGCTTTCTGAATTTCGTCAAAAGCAGCCTGCTGTGCAGCGGAAAAAGTGAAATCGATCACAACGTTCTTAGGCAGCGAGTGGATGCGGTTGATCGATCGTTTTTCTGCGAGAAGAATGTTCTTATCGAGCAGGCCTTTCAGCTGCGAAATATTTGCATTTGATTTTTTCAGCAGCGATGATTGTGTTACCTCTCCTTCCGTTTTAATTAAATGGAGATATGACAGCAGTAGCTCCATTTGTTTGGGTGCTTTTGAGGATTTATCAAACAGTTCTGAAAGTTTTTTCTCGTCGTGATATTGCGGATGCAGCAGGATGTACGTCTCGTTTTTTTCTTTGTATTTTTCCCTGAGCTCCTCCCAAACATGACAAACATTTTTTTCGATCAGCCTTTTTATCACAGGGTACACGTAAGATGCATCCAGCAGTTGCTGCACCTCGCTCAATTTAAGTTCTTTCTTTATGGTCAAAGCTTCCGCAACGATATATTCCCGGTCATTCAGATCGCTGAAATCTTCACCGTGTTCTTCGTTCCAAACAAGTATCGTTTCACTCGACAGTTTAAGATTCGCTGGCATCGCAGCCTGCATCACTTCACCTTCGCTACACATATAATAATCCGCAAGCCACTCCCAAAACGCTAATTGTTGATCGAACAGAAGTGGTTCATCGTCCAAAATATTTAATAAAGGCCTTGGGTCAAAGCCCGCAGGTTTTTCAGACAACAGTTTTTTAATGATACCTGAATATCTCTTATTTCTCAGCTGCACTTCAACACGCATGCCCGGTTTTGCAGTATGCTGAAATTCCGCTGGAACACTCCATGTATAATTTTGAGGAAGAGCGAGGGGAATGATGATCTCGGCAAAGAGAGGCGAAGACGAAGGGTCATCCTCAACGCCCCCAGCCCCTAAAGGGGAGTAATGTGCTTCTTCGTTTGAATCGGGTTGTTGTGATGGATGCATGTTGTAATCGGGCGACTAAAATAAAATTTAAATTGTATAAATTGAGCCGACATCTATCCACGCGGTGCACAAACCATTTTTAGGAATGGACAAAATCCAACAGCTCACACGCGCAAGCTGATTGAACGTCATGCCCGGCTGCGACCGGGCATCTCATTCTCAGAAGCCTCAGAACAATCTTTTCTATTGGAGACGGTACACACTAGACAAAAGATAAATTACCTGCCTTATCGCGGTCCTTACAAGGATGAGATTCCCGCTTTCGCGGGAATGACGTTAGCGAAGAGCTGCGTTGTGCGTAGCATGCAGCGTCGCTGCCGCCTCCGCTCCCTTCAGGGCCGTGGTTGACACCCATCTCTCTTCTGCCTTTAGGGCTGGGGCGTATACGTTCTGTACCTTCTTAACCCTTCCTCCATTTCCCGATACACTATTGCTTTTAATTTTTCCGTATCCTGCTTCGTAGTAGAGTAGCCTTGCACATCTATTTCTTTGAGAAAAACAGAACGGCATCGTCCTGGATTGAGCGAAAAAATACTCCGCCAATGTAACCGGTCAATACAATCGACAAATAAAATAGGTTTGATGGGCGTTTGCGTTTCAGCAGCAATTCGAAAAGCACCATCGTAAAAATCTTTCAGCGGCCTCCCGGTTTCATTGAACGTCCCCTCCGGAAAAATAAAAATCGAAATGCCTCTTGCAATCGCTGCTCTCAATGCGCGTAAGCTTTGCGCACGATGCTCGGGGTCACTTCTGTCTACAAGTATGGCGGCGGACCGGTATATCAATCCAAAGATGGGATATCGCACCATTTCGTACTTGCCCAATACGCGCAATGGTTGGTGGAGGCACATAACCACGCTTGGAACGTCCATATAAGAAGAATGATTCGCGACGAAAATATATTGCCTGCTTTTGTCGTGCGGCGATTCATAGATCTCTTTGTGCCTGATACCAATGAGAAAATACCATATTGTCGACCAAACCCGGCAGACCCTGTACACCAGGTTACCCGCTCTTATTTTGCCAAAAAGAAAAAGAAAAGGGATAAATACGAACACGACTATCATCAGCGCAACGAAGACCAGCAAAGCATAAACACAATAGATGACCTGGAAGATTCGAACGAAGATTTTCACGGTTTCAAAATAGAACAAATTATTTGAATGGGTTTTGCGTCGTCTTTTCACCAGGCAGGCTGGCTTATATAATAAGAACCGCCTGAATTGCGGAAGCATATAATTTTGCGGGCTAATAAATATTTTATGGCGCTGATCATTCTTGGGTTCATCGTTGTTCTTACCGGTGCTTACCTGAGCCGCAACCAAAGCATACGACGTTTTGCAAATCCTATACGCATCGTTGGGTTAATAATAATACTGCTGGGGATTCTTACGGCATGCGTTGTGCAAATAAATGCCGGAGAGATCGGCGTACAAAAACTGTTTGGCAAGATCCAGGATAATGTATTGCACAGCGGCCTGCATTTTATTAACCCGCTTGTCACTGTGCAGGAAATAGATATTAAAACGCAAAATTATACCATGAGCGGCATGCACGATGAAGGGCAGAGGACCGGAGACGATGCAATACGCGTATTAACGGCCGATGGTTTGGAAGTAACCATAGATCTTTCTGTTTTGTACCGCGTGATCCCTGATGAAGCCCCGAAACTGCTTCAGCAAACTGGCAGCGACTATGAAGACAAGATCGTGCGGCCGGTATCCCGAACGAGGATAAGGGACAATGCGGTCTATTACGATGCGATATCTCTGTATTCAACCAAGCGCGACGAATTTCAGCAACGCATTTACAAAAGCATAGAAAAGGATTTCAATTCACGCGGATTACGGCTCGAAAATTTACTGGTTCGCAACATTACTTTGCCGGAAAGCGTAAAACAAACGATCGAGCAAAAGATAAATGCAGAACAGGATGCACAAAAGATGCAATTCGTTTTGCAAAAAGAAAGACAGGAAGCTGAACGGAAAAGAATAGAGGCGCAGGGTATTGCAGATTACCAGCGCATCATCAGCGAAAGCTTAACGGATAAGCAGCTTCAGTACGAAACGATCAAGGCGCAGCTTGAAATTGCAAAATCACCAAATGCAAAGATCATTGTGATGGGCAAAGGCAATACGCCGGTTATTCTCGACACACAAAAATAATTTCATGATACAAATAGAATTGAACCGTGTTCATGGCGATTATGGTTTTGAAGTAACAGATATGCATGGCCACGCCGTTCATATCGATAATAGTCCTGAACACGGCGGCGACAATTTCGGCGTTCGGCCCATGCAAATGCTGTTAATGGGCCTCGCGGGTTGCAGTGGAATGGATGTGATATCGATACTAAAAAAACAGCAGCAAGACGTTAAAGGTTATAAAACAATAGTGCGCGGTGTGCGTGAGCACGGTGTTCACCCTTCTGTTTGGAAAGACATCGAGATGGAATTTGTGATCACGGGCGACGTAGACGAAGCAAAGGCAAAACGTGCCATCGAGCTTTCGGTACATAAATACTGTTCCGTAGCGGCGACACTCATGAGAGCGGGCGGAACTATAAAGTGGGATCTTATCATAAACAAGGATGAATAATAAATGCAAGAAAATTCTAAAAGAGACACATATGAGCGAAGCAAAGGGTGAGATGGACGATCTCTCAAAGGCGGTTCGAATTCAAATTCCCATCACAGAGGAGATGGAACATTCAACACCTCTGTACTTAACCAGCAGTTTTCGTTTCAGCGAAGCAGAAGAAATGCGTGCTGCATTTGCTGATGAAAACGATGAAAACATTTACAGCCGCTTTAGCAACCCGAATGTAGATGAGTTTGTAAACAAAATGTGCGCCCTGGAAAATGCAGAGGCCGGTTTTGCAACTGCAACCGGGATGGCCGCCGTGTTCGCATCGATGTTCGCATTATTGAAGCAGGGAGATCATTTGATATGCTGCAGCTCTGTTTTTGGCAGTACACATACGATGGTAACGAAATATTTGCCGAAGTATGGCATCGAAACAACGCTTGTGCCGGCGAACGATAACGAAGCCTGGGAAAACGCAGTGCGGCCAAATACAAAAATGGTTTATCTCGAAACGCCGACGAATCCTCAGCTGGAGATCATCGACCTTGAATGGGCAGGAGAATTTTCAAGAAAGCACAATCTTATTTTGAACGTAGATAATTGCTTTGCTACGCCGCTGCTACAAAAGCCTGTTGAGTATGGTGCCGACCTTATCCTTCATTCAGCCACAAAATGGATCGATGGGCAGGGAAGAGTTTTAGGCGGAGTAATTGTCGGCAAGCCGGACCTCGTAAAAGAAATTTATTTATTCTGTCGCAACACCGGTCCATCATTGTCACCATTCAATGCATGGCTTTTGAGCAAAAGCCTGGAAACGCTCGATGTTCGCATGCAGCGTCATTGTGAGAACGCTGTAAAGGTTGCCGAAGCGTTACGTCATCATAAAAGTGTTCAATCGGTAAAATATCCTTTCAGCGAAGATCATCCGCAATATGCCATTGCTAAAAAACAAATGAAAGCCGGCGGAGGAATTGTTTGTTTTGAAGTGAAAGGCGGAATTGAAAGCGGCAGAAAATTTTTGGACAAACTGAAAATGCTGTCGATGACTGCTAACCTGGGCGACACAAGAAGCATTGCATCTCATCCTGCCAGCACGACACATTCGAAACTTACTGAAGAAGAAAGATTGGCTGTTGGCATCACGCCCGGTTTGATCCGTATATCCGTAGGACTCGAATTTGCGGATGATATCATTAAAGACCTTAACCAGGCATTGGATGATTAGTTAATTATGCGCAGGCAAACGTGCCCAACCTACAAACAATTTCTCCTGATCAGAATTCCTCCATATTTAAATCCAGGCGATGCAATTGGAATGATATGCCCATCGGGCTACATGCCTCCTGAAAAAATGGATCGCTGCATCAATGTGTTACACCAATGGGGATTCCTGGTTAAGAAAGGAAAAACGCTGAACAATCAGTATCATTATTTTTCGGGAACTGATGAAGAGCGGTTGCAAGATCTTCAGCAGATGCTCGATGATGAAAATGTGAAAGCCATTTTTTGCGCACGTGGCGGTTATGGTTTAAGCAGGATAATAGACGAATTGAATTTCGACCGTTTTGTCGATAACCCGAAATGGATCATTGGTTATAGTGACATTACGCTCCTTCATGCACACATTTATTCGAATTTCCGTATCGCGTCATTGCATGCGCCTATGGCAGCGGCGTTCAATGAATTCGATGA
>DASQJI010000204.1:0-23022 GCA_035631175.1 Parafilimonas sp. | reverse complement strand
GATAACGTCTTTTATGCCGAATGATTGGAGATATTCGATGTTGCGTTGCAGCAAAGTGCGGCCATTGACGACGGCCAGTGCTTTCGGGTGTTGATCGGTCCACGGCTTTAACCGGGTGCCTAGTCCGGCTGCGAGCAACATCCCTTTCATATTCCATCCTCTCTTTTCCAGTTGCCTTCATTCAGGTGCCGCACTTCTGTTTTCACTTTGTACTTATTCTTTAAATGCCGCGCAGTTTGTTCGGCTGCATACACGCTTCGATGTTGACCACCCGTGCAGCCGAAATTTATCATGAGGCTGCTGAAGCCTCTTTTAATGTAATCTTCAACTGAAATATCGACGAGATCGTAGACACCACTTAAAAATTCGTTCATACGCGTGCGCTGCTCAAGGAAGTCTATAACTTTTTTCTGCTTGCCGTTAGCGTATTTATATTCTTCAAAGCGGCCAGGATTTAGAATGCCGCGGCAGTCAAAAACAAAACCGCCGCCGTTCCCGCTATCATCATCCGGAATGTGTTGTTTGTAAGAAAAGCTATTGATGTGCACAACGAGCGGCGTTTGTTCGTCAGCCTGGAAAGGTTCAAAGTTGGCAATGATCTCAGCGCTTGTTATAGCGTCGAGCATTCTCGTTAATTCCGGCGTAACAATTCCGACCCGATTGTTTTCTAAAAAGTCTCTCAAATTTCTCAGCGCAAGTGGGATGCTTGTTAGAAAATGCGCCTTGCGTTCAAACAAACCCCGGAAGCCGTACGCTCCAAGCACCTGCAGCAAACGGATAAGCACATATCCGTCATATTGGCCAACAAATATGTTCCGGTCAACGGGTTTGACGAGGAATTCATCGATCACATCCATGTAATATTCCAGCAAAACATTTTTCCACTCGTCGCTCAATTGCGCTTTAGCCTGCCACAAAAGGCTGGCCACGTCGTATTGTAACGCGCCATACATTCCGCCCTGGTAGTCGATAAAAAATACCTCGTCTTCGTTGACGATTATGTTCCTGCTTTGAAAATCGCGGAACATAAAATATTTGTATTCGGTTTTTGTGAGGTATGTAGCCAGCGCGTCAAAATCATCGAGCATTGTCTGCTTGTCATACGGCAGGTGCAGCGTATCAAGAAAATAATATTTGAAATACAGCAGGTCACTCAGGATGGCTTGTTTACCGAATTCCTTTGCTGTTAAACAGAGATTATAATCAAGGCCTTCATGCCCTTTTATCTGCAGCGACGCCAATTTGCGCAGACTTTTTTTATACAGGTCAAATACATAAGCGGTGCGTCCCTGTTGTTCCAATTTATCAAGCAGTGAAATTGTTCCAAGATCCTGTTGCAGGTAAGCGGTGCGGCTTTCGTTTACAGAAAGAATTTCGGGCACCGGCAAACACTGGGATTTAAAATGGCGGCTGAACGCAAGAAAGGTTTCATTCTCCTTTATGTTGAGGTTGTGCGTTGCGATGAGACTTTCATTGTTGAGAAAAACTCTGAAATAAATGCGGTCGCTGCCGCTGCGTGGCAGTTGTTCGATGCGCGTAGGCGCAGCGTCCGACGAAAGACTTACGAGCGCATTTATTTCGTCAATGATAATGTTCATGCATTAGTGTTCTGTGAGAAAACGGGCGATAAATGTACTCGCAAATTTCTTTTCAATAAGAATATCTATCTTACATGTTAACGAAAGATTTGTTATGAAAGTTAGCTAAACATGAGATGGTTCAGACAAAATTAAATACCGGGCTCGGCGGGCGACTCCTGGCAATGAGAGATCAGTTTAGATCAGGTGCGACAAGAACGTATGCTTTCAGAAAAGAGCAGCTATTGAACCTCAAGCGATTCCTGCTGAAATATGAAGAGGAGATCAATGAAGCATTATTTCTTGACCTGAAAAAAAGTAAGGAAGAGACCTGGGCTACTGAAACGGGGCTTTTGATGTCAGAAATAAATACGGCCCTCAAGCACCTGCACCAATGGATGAAGCCCAAACGGGTACGGACGAACTTACTAAATCTTCCTTCGTCAAGTTTCATATTGTACGAGCCGCTGGGCGTGGTGATGATTATAGGGCCATGGAATTATCCGCTGCAACTACTGTTGATCCCACTGGTGGGAGCCATTGCCGCAGGTAATTGCGCGGTATTAAAAGGCAGTGAATTTTCGCCGGCGACATCCGCCGTCATCCGAAAGATCATTGAGAAAGCGTTTCCCGAACAATATGTTCTTTACGTGGAAGGAGAAGGTCATGTGATAGTGCCGGAATTGATGAGCAACTTTGTTTTCGACCATATCTTTTATACTGGCAGCGCCGCAACCGGCAAGCTGATCTACAAAAGGGCTGCCGAAAATTTAATACCGGTTACTTTAGAACTTGGAGGGAAAAGTCCGTGTGTTGTTGAGAGTGATGCAAATCTAGGTGTGGCCGCCAGGCGAATCGCGATGACCAAATTTTCCAACGCGGGCCAGATGTGTATAGCACCTGATTATTTATTGGTGCATCAAAACGTTATGGATGAATTTGTAAGTACGCTTACGGCAACGGTCAAGCAATTCTTTGGCGATCCGCCAAATAGTAACGAGTACGGAAAGATCATCAATGAAAAACAGTTTGACCGGCTCATAAATTTTTTGAACCAGGGTGAAATAATCTTTGGTGGCAAATATGACAAGTCGAAGTTGTTCATTGAGCCAACCATCTTTGCCAATGTTTCCTTAGAGAGTGATGTAATGAAGGAAGAAATTTTTGGTCCGATCCTGCCGCTGATCGGTTTTTCAAAAGCTGCCGAGGCAAAAGCGATTATCGAAGAAAATCCAAATCCACTTGCATTTTACGTTTATACTTCGTCTGCAAGAAAGGAAAAATTCTGGCTGGAAAACATTTCATTCGGAGGCGGCTGCGTCAACAACAGCAGTTGGCATTTCACGAATCATCACCTGCCGTTTGGAGGAAGAGGGATGAGCGGGATCGGAAGATATCATGGCAGGTATACGTTCGAAACATTCAGTCATGCAAAGTCGATCATGAAAACACCCACGTGGTTTGATCCGAAGCTTCGCTATCCACCGCTAAAGGGAAAGCTAGAGATCTTAAAGAAACTTATTAGATAGATTTTGGCCCGGAAATAACTCAAAAGCTTTTTTAGAGTTATATGAAAGTTATTGACATCCTGCTCCGAACGCGCAATGCATAACAGGAATCGAAGTATTTTCGTCTTAAAACACTGCTATGACATCGCTCGAACTTCGTTTTTTGACTGCACTGCTTCTGATCACGCAGACTTTAATTGCACAAAACCGTACAATCACAGGAAAAATCATTGACGCTTCAACTCACACACCACTTTCTAATGTGAGTGTAAAAATAAAAAACTCAGGCATGGGTGCTGTTACCAAAGCGGACGGCGGCTTTTCCGTTACAGCACAGCCGGGCGATGTAATCGAAATCAGTTATGTTGGTTACACGATGCAAACAGTTACCGTGGGAGATCAATCCTTTTATTCCGTTGAGTTGCAGCCTGCATTTACTGAACTGGGTGAAGTTGTCCTGGTAGGCAGCCGGAGCGGTGGCCGCATAAAAACGGAGACCACGGTTCCGATTGACGTCGTCAACGTATCGCGGAGCCGCCTCCCTAGTGCAAGAATGGGAATAACCGATGTTCTTAATTATGCTGCTCCATCATTTAATTATAACAAGCAAAGCGGGAGCGACGGTGCCGATCACATTGACCTTGCCACATTACGCGGACTTGGCCCTGACCAAACGCTCGTTTTGGTGAACGGAAAACGTCGTCATCAAACGGCATTCGTTGCCGTATTTGGGACAAGGGGACGTGGTAATTCGGGAACAGATCTTAATGCGATTCCTGTTTCATCGATAGATAGGGTTGAAATCCTGCGCGACGGCGCGTCTGCGCAATATGGTTCTGATGCAATTGCCGGCGTTA
Organism: Parafilimonas sp.; assembly: GCA_035631175.1. GTDB lineage: Bacteria > Bacteroidota > Bacteroidia > Chitinophagales > Chitinophagaceae > Parafilimonas. The sequence continues at coordinate 19,080 of DASQJI010000204.1, read as the reverse complement.
TCAATATCATCCTCAAAAAAGATGTGGGTCATTTTACGGGAAATGTGGGTTGGAGCGGCTATTATGATAAGAAATACAATCCTCACTTTTTCGACGATGATAATGAATACTATAAACATGCTGCGATTGATGGAAATGCTTTTGATTTCAATGCTGATTACGGATTTAGTGTCGGGAAAAACGGTGGATTTTTCAATCTTGCGGGATCGGTAGTTTTAAATGGAAAAACGTTCCGACAGGACAATGGCACGTTGCCGATAAACAGTGTGCGCCGGGCAAATGGAGACGGGTCGATGACAGATGCTGGTGCTATGTTCAACATGGAAATTCCTTTGAATGCAAACAGCAAAACAAGCTTTTATGCCTTTGGCGGATACAATTATAACCTGTCAAATGCTTATGCGTTTACAAGAAACTTTTCTGCAAGACCAGATCGTTTCCCAACCGGCAATTATGATCCATCAACGAATTCAGCCCCGCTTATTTTCAATCCCGAGATAATGAAAACAAATGCCGATGAAGAAACCTATTACAATCCGATTATACAAACACATATAAGCGATGCATCGCTGGCAGCAGGTATAAAAGGGACTACTGCAGGTGGATGGAACTGGGATCTTAGCAACGCTATCGGTAATAATGATTTTCATTTTTATGGTGACAAAACGTTTAATGCATCGTTGGGCCCGGATCAAACTCATTTCGACGATGGTGGATTTACTTTTTTGCAAAACACAACCGATTTGAATTTCAGTAAAAAAATTTCCGGCGTGGGCGCAGGTTTTAATCTCGCATTTGGAGCGGAGTTCCGGTACGAAGATTATAAGATAAAAGCAGGCGAAGAAGGCTCTTATAAAACATACGGCTCTTCTTTTGTTAGTATAGACAGTGTATTCGACGACGACCAGGTCTTTGTAGGTCTTGACACAACCTTTAAAGCTGGTGGCTCACAGGGTTTTCCCGGTTATCAGCCCGGCGATGTGGTAGACGCAAACAGAACCGATATTGGCGCCTATATTGATGCTGAGTTTGACGTCACAAAAGCATTCCTCATCGCAGCTGCCATTCGCGCAGAGGATTACAGTGATTTTGGCTTTACCAGCAATTATAAATTGGCGATGCGGTATAAGGTTGCACCGAAATTCAACTTGCGCGGTTCTGTAAGCACAGGTTTCCGCGCGCCTTCACTTCAGCAAATAAATTACAGCTCGACCTTTACAACGGTACAGGGTGGCGTCATTTCGGAAGTGAAGATCGCGCCTAATTACAGCGACCTGGCAAAAGCTGCCGGTATTCCAAACCTTACACAGGAAAAATCTGTTACCGCAAGTTTAGGTTTTGCTTTTACGCCTACAAAAGAACTTACCATTACTGTCGATGGATATTATGTAAAGATCAAAGATCGCGTTGTGTTGTCGGGACAATTCGATGCTACGGACCCCACACTGGATGAGGACTTAACAAATGCATTACAAAATGCCAACGTGGCTTATGCGCAATTTTTTGCAAATGCCGTGAACACGACAAACAAGGGAGTCGATATCGTTATTGATTATAATCATCAATGGAGCACCCAGCATTTCAGGGCGTTGTTCACAGGTAATTTTCAAAACATGACGATCGATCAAATAAACGTACCCGAAAAACTTAATGATACAAAACAACACCAGGAAACATTCTTAAGCGACCGGGAACAAAAATTCATTCTCGCTTCAGCACCTCCCGGAAAATTTTCCCTAAATCTTGACTATACTGTTGACAAATTTGGAATCGGTACACGCTTTACTTACTTCGGCAGAGTTATTTTGCTTGGATATGGCGAAGATGGATCCGGGATTGATCCAATGGTGCCGACCGACGCTGATGAGAATGTGTATGTTCCAGACCAGTACAATTATGGAGCAAAAGTAGTAACCGATTTATATTTATCATATCGGCTGGCCAAGGCCGCAACGCTTTATGTGGGCGCCGATAACTTGTTGAACGTGCACCCGGATTTAGGTTATGCTCACGGAGCAAGCTATTGGGCTTTTAATAATGAAACCGGTGGGCCTTTTGATGCTGTGCAGATGGGACAAAACGGCATGCACCTGTTTGCGAGGCTGGGCATTAATTTTTAAAAATAAGTGGCAGTTTCGCCGCGACCCTTTTCGCGCTGCTACCTCGTCACTGAAAAATAATAAAACGGATAACAGAACTGCTTCCTGCAAGGAGGCAGTTTTATTTTGGCATTCGAGAACATAATATTCCAGAATATGAGTATTTATGAAAGCGAAGACTCCGTGCAACGGTCTTTTGACACCGAATCAATGCCCGAAGAATTACTACAGGCGCAATGGGCGGAATTTATTGAACTGAAAAAGATCATAACAGCATTATACGATCGGCAAAAGCGAAACATATCGATGCTGGATATTGGCGTTGGCAGCGGACGAGTTCCAAAACATCTGGCAGGAATACCTGAGATATGGAACATGATCGATCGTTATGATGGCATTGACAACGCGATGGCCTGCATAAATCTCTCAAAAAAATTGGCAGCCGATCTGAAGATCGATGATAAATTTTTTGTTCACTTTTTGGAAGCAGATGACCTTACAGCACTTAACAGAAAATACGATGTCATATTGACTACCTGGTTCACGCCCGGTAATTTTTATCCTGGCGATTTTTCTTTCGACACCTACGATCCCTCTAAACAAAGGCTTGATCTCACGACGAACGAAAAATTTATTGCAATATTTTCAGCGGCTTACAATTTGCTGCATGAAGGCGGCGAGATCGTGCTCGGCGCATGCTATATTGATAATGATGCGACGCGGCTGCGACAGGAAAATTTTTACCGGCAATTGGGCATGAGCGTTATCACAGATGCGAAGGATAGTTTTACGGCTACGAAGGAAAAGTTTTGGTCGCAACGATTTTCAAAAGAAAGGATCTATAAGTATTTTTCTTATGTGCCCCGCGAAAAAATCAGTTTCATGCCACTTGATACTTACAACTATGCAATGCAGGTGCGAATAAAAAAATAGAATCGCCGTTAGTTCGACCAAAAAACGGCTGGAGGCAACCATTAATAATTGCAACCGCCGCCCGCAATTATTTTTAAAAGCTTGTTATGGATTGGAAAAAAATTGCGACTAAGCTAATATGCTAACACGATGATTTTTTTTCAGGGGGTATGCTAAAGAAAAAGTCCCGAAGCTTCGCTTTGGGCTTTTTCGTCTCCAGAGAATCGTACCTGTAAAGAAAATTTTAAAAATTGGTCGGGTTGCAGCAAATCTGCGCTTTTCCACGTCTGTTGATAATCTCGCAAGCGGGAATTGATGCCGATTTAATTTTCTGTTTGTATCTTGGAAAACTTTTAGTTATGCGCTGGAGAAGATTTAACGGTGAAACCATCCACATTCCGATCAAAGACGCGGTGGAAGAGGCTATTAAACGGGAGCATGATAAAGGTGTGCATCTTAAAGTTTGTATTGGAACCGACAGCCAGGTGAAAAGTGATGAAACCGAATTTGCAACTGTGATCGTTTTCTTACGTGAGCACAACGGCGGGTTTATGTTTATCCATAATGAAAAGACGAGGCAGCGGTACAACATAAAAGAACGCATGCTGGTTGAAGTAGCTAAGAGCATTGAAGTGGCTTACGAACTTTGTAATCTTTTTATTCAATACGATGTGGATATGGAGGTGCACGCTGACATTAATACAAATCCACACTTCAAAAGTAATGACGCGCTGCGCGAGGCGATGGGATATATTATGGGAATGGGATTTGCGTTCAAGGCGAAGCCTGAGGCTTTCGCAAGCAGCTGTTGTGCAGATAAAGCATGTAATTGAGAATAGTTCCTGCCTTGTTTATTCCGCCTTTTCCTGCATCAAACGCACAACTTTTGTTACCATATTTCGCGGAAAGAACCTGGGCGTCTGCGCCAGTAAATAGTTTCCAACGCCATGAATGGCGACCTTCTTTCCGCGCATCATAGCCTTGTATCCGAAGGCCGCAACTTCGGCACTGGTCGGTAATTTTTTTCCTTTTACAAGCCGGCTCTCGTGCAGGTCAGCAGCTTCCTGGAAACCGCTTTCTGTTGCACCGGGGCATAATGCTGTTACAGTTACACCCTTACCCTGCAGCTCATTTGCCATCGCTTCGCTAAGAAATAAAACATAGCTCTTCGTCGCATAATATACGGCCATTGTAGGACCAGGCTGAAATGCTGCGGTAGACGCGACGTTCATTAGTCGTCCGGATCTGCGTTTTACCATCTCCCTCACATACAACCAGCTTAAACGTGTAAGTGCTTTTATGTTGACATCGAGCATCGACTCCAGTTTGCTCCAGTCAGCGTCATAAAAATAGGCGTAATCACCAAAGCCCGCATTGTTCACGAGAAAATCAACCTGCAGATTGTGAAGTTGGGTATAAGCGTATACTTCATCCACTTGTTTTGCGTTGCTTAAGTCTTTCGCGAGCACGTGCACATTGATGTGGTGAGCCGCTTTCAGATCGTCGGCCAAACTGGTTAACTTGTCCTCGCTTCTGGCAACTAAAACGAGGTCATGCCTGTGTTTTGCAAACTCTCTTGCAAGTTCAAACCCTATACCCGACGACGCGCCGGTTATTAATGCTATTGCCATAACACCTATGATTGAATGGCCTCGGCCAACTCTTTAGCCAAAGGCTCAATTGCCGGCTCAAAATAATGAGTGAGCAGGCCGTGCTCATTCACCAAATACTTACTGAAATTCCACTGCGGCGCTTTGTCAAGCCACCCGTTCTTGTTTTTATCCGACAGCCAACTGAAAACTTCATTTTGCTGATCGCTTTTCCGCACCGTGCTTTTTTTTGCCAGGGGGAATGTTACTCCGTAATGTATTTTACAGAACTGCGCGATCTCTTCGTCACTGCCTTTTTCCTGCTCTTTGAAATCGTTTGCGGGGAACCCGATGATAACAAGTTTATCTGCATTTTTTTCATAAAGTGATTCGAGTGCTTCATACTGATTTGTGTACCCGCAATCAGAAGCAGTATTCACAAATAAAATTTTCTTGTTGCGGTATTTTGACAACGATTCTATCCCGCCGTTATTTAATTGAACTGAAAGTTCATAGATTGAGTTGGCTGGGGCAACATTTTTTTCGTTGTAAAGGATCTTGTTGTGTCTTTTGTTTGTCTTGTTGATCAAAACAAAAAGCGGGTAAAGAAATTTCAATATTTTTTGGCGGGGAGTCATTGACGCGAAAGATGAAGTTACCAAAATTTCGATAGGGCCTTTTATCTTATTGTTCTTTCTCGGGCTCGATTTTAAAGTCCGACGATTTTCTGCAAATGTTGATTAAGTGCTTTCAATAAAAGTGACTCACCGACAACGAAATTTCGCGATCGCTAGGGATAGTGCTATGAGGAACCATGAAATGAAGTACTCTTCTAACACAAGAAGGATCCATTGAGTGGAATCAATGCAAAACCTGAAACAACACAGCCGCAATTAAACCTCCGACAATTGGCCCGAGCACCGGTATCCAACTGTGACTCCAGTCACTTGTTCCTTTATTTTTTATTGGAAGAATGGCATGCATTATCCGTGGACCCAGGTCTCTCGCAGGATTGATCGCATAACCGGTTGGCCCGCCAAGACTCAAACCGATGCCGAGCACAAGCAATGCAACCGGTAATGCATCCAATGCGCCGAGGCTATTCGCCGGCGAAATGATAGAAAGCACACCAAAGATCAAAACAAACGTGCCGATGGCCTCCGTTATAAAATTATGAACCGGGTTTCGGATTGCAGGTCCCGTACAGAATACAGCAAGTTTATGAGAAACATTTTCCGTAGCGTCAAAATGTTGCTTATACGCGACCCATACTACGAAGGCTCCGATCATCGCGCCGATCATCTGCGCGGCAATATAAATGGGCACCAAACTCCAGTCAAATTTTCCGGCATAAGCAAGTGCAATTGTAACAGCCGGGTTCAAATGCGCACCGCTTGAAGCCGCGCTTACAAACACGCCTGTAAAAACGGCCATACTCCAGCCCATGGTAATAACGATCCAGCCACTATTGAAACCGTTTGTCTTATTAAGCAGCACATTGGCAACTACGCCGTCGCCAAGAATGATCAATAATGCGGTTCCAACGATCTCGCCTGTAAAAGCAGTCATGTTTTAGAAGTTTAATTGTTTCAATGATTCAAACCTTTAAGTTTTAGGTGCGGAACATAGTTCTGAGCTAATGAAATGAAATTATCAATTTCTTTTTGGATCCATTGTTGGTCGTGCTGAAATACCGTCGCCATTTCTAAAGCCACGAGCGGAGCGAACTCAATCGCTTTTTTGGCATCCAGGAAAAGTAGCCTTGTTCTTCTTGCAAGCACATCCTCCACCGTCATTGCCATTTCATCCTGGATGAAGCTGCGTATATTTTCAGTTGAATAAATTTTTTCCAAGGTTGCTTCGTTGGAATAATCAAGCCGATCAAATTTGCTGCCCTCAATTGGAAGATGCTGCGTTTTACAGTCAACGTGCCGAAATTTTCCAACGAAGATCGCATTGTTTACAGCGTCTTCCGCCATCTTCCGGTACGTGGTCCATTTGCCACCTGTTATACTTACCAGGCCCGATGTGGAAACAATTATTGTGTGGTCCCTGCTGAGCAACGACGTTTTCTTAACGCCCTTCATCTTCACCAGCGGCCTTAAACCTGCAAACATGCTGGTAATATCGCCCTCTTGAATACCGGCTCTTAAGTACCGGTTTGCATGTTTTATCACAAACTGAATTTCCTCTTCAAGCGGTCTTGGTTCAAGCGATGTATGTTCAACCGGCGTGTCAGTTGTTCCGATCAAAAGCTTGTTATGCCATGGCACAGCGAATAACACACGCTTGTCATCCGTTTCTGGTATCATGAGCGCATGATCGCCGGGAAAATTTTTTTTATCAACTACCAGGTGAATCCCCTGCGAAGGTGTAACGATCTCTTCAGCTTTGCCGTCATCCATTTTTAAGATGTCATCTGTAAAGACTCCTGTTGCATTGATCACCGTTTTAGCCCTTATTTCAAAAATTTTCCTGCTGAGCGTGTCGACGCCTGCCACTGCGCCCACGTTTCCATTTGCTTTCAATAAAGAAATTACTTTGAAATGATTCAGAAGAACCGCTCCATGTTGCACCGCAGTTTTTGCGAGCGCAATCGCCAGGCGGGCATCATCAAACTGGCCATCGAAATAGACAATACCGCCGGTTAATTTTTTATCAATAAGGCCAGGGAGGAATTTGATTGTTTCCTTTTTGCTCAAAAATTTTGTTCCGCCGAGCGCTAATTTGCCCGAAAGCGTATCATAAACTTTCAGCCCGGTGCCATAATAAATTTTTTGTACCCACGAGAAGGCCGGAATTATGAAGCCACGTTTTTGCGTAATGCCCGGCGCGTTTTGAAGCAGCCATCCGCGCTCTCGCAAGGCTTCGCGCACAAGCTTGATGTTCCCCTGTTCCAGGTAGCGAACACCTCCATGCACGAGTTTTGTTGACCGGCTTGAGGTCCCTTTGGCAAAATCGCTCGCTTCTAAAAGTAAAGTGGAGTAACCGCGCGATGCTGAATCGAGCGCTGCTCCCAAGCCGGTTGCGCCGCCGCCAATGATCAGTACGTCCCATGTTTTGCTTTCTGCGACTTGCTGCAACATGTTGACCCTGTTCATGCTTAAATGGTGGCTGTTAGTAATAGAAAGTTAGTTGGTAGCCGGACGATCGTCGAGGCTTTTGTGTTACCGCAAGCTTTGAATCGGAAAGGAGCCACATCACAGGGTACCGGTGCCCAGGCACTTTAATTAATCGTATAACTTATATTGCCGTCCTTTTCGTCTTTCAATTGTATGCCGAGCGTTTGCAGCTCATTACGAATCTTATCACTCGTAACATAATCTTTCTTAGCTCTCGATTCTTTGCGGATCCTGATGAGAAGCTGCACCACGCCATCAAGCTTGCTGTTATCTGCAGCAGTTTCCATCTTCAATCCCAAGATATCTTCAACATACAGTTTCATTTTTTGCTTCAGCAATTCGATGGTTGGGGCGCTTAGCGCATTAGCCGGTAGATGTTTGTCCTTAATTCCGTTGATGACAGGGACCAACTCAAACATATTCGCGAGCACTTTGGCGGTATTGAAATCGTCATTCAAAAATTCCTCGAACTCGTTCATGAGCTTATTCACTTTTGCATCGAGCGCGCTGTCTTGTGCGCTGCCTGTTGCCGTTTGGATCTTGCTCAAATTTTCGTACGCTTCCCATAAACGTTTCAAACCTTTCTCCGATGCCTGCAGGGCTTCGTTACTGAAATCAAGCGTGGATCGGTAATGCGTTTGAAGAATAAAAAAGCGAATTATCATCGGGCTGTAAGCTTGCTCAAGCAAGGCATTCGAGCCGCTGAACAATTCTGTGAGCGTGATCACGTTGTTATAGCTTTTGCCCATCTTCTTTCCGTTGATCGTGATCATATTGTTATGGATCCAGTAATGCGCGGGAATTTTATGATTGCAAACATTACTCTGCGCGATCTCGCATTCATGGTGCGGAAACTGCAGGTCCATGCCGCCGCCATGAATATCGAATACCTCTCCAAGATATTTAGTGCTCATCGCCGAGCATTCAATATGCCAACCCGGAAAACCGTAGCCCCATGGACTTTTCCAGCGCATGATATGCTCGGGCGGCGCATTCTTCCATAAGGCGAAATCGGCTTTATTGCGTTTTTCTTCCTGGTTGTCGAGGTCGCGTGTTGTCTCGATCATTTCGTCCAAAACTCTGCCGCTCAGGATGCCGTAAGGTTCGCCGCGTTTTTCAAATTCGGTATTATATTTTTCAACGTCGAAATACACTGAGCCGTTTATTACGTACGCATAGCCGTCCGCAATTATTTTTTCTATCATGCCGATCTGCTCTACAATATGCCCCGTTGCAGTTGGTTCGATCGTTGGGTCAAGGTTGTTCATTTTTCGCATAGCCCAATGATACAGGTTAGTATATTTTGTAACCAGTTCCATGGGCTCGAGCTTTTCCAGCACTGCTTTTTTTGAGATCTTGTCTTCCGCTGCACGGCCTTCTTCTTCAAAGTGCCCTGCATCTGTGATGTTGCGCACGTAACGCACTTTGTAACCAAGATGTGTTAACCAGCGGTAGACAATGTCGAATGTAACATAAGGCCTTGCATGCCCCAGGTGACTTTCGCCGCTAACTGTCGGCCCGCATACATACATCCCGGTGTGGCCCGCAGTTATTGGTTTAAAAACTTCCTTTTGCCTCGTCAGTGAATTATAAACTTTCAAATCGCCCATTGGTTATTTTTAATTTTAAAACGTATTGCCCCTGATTCAATAAAGATTGTCCAATTCGCCATCTTATTTAATTGCGTGTCACGCAAGAACAACCGCAACAAAAATAACGTTTCAACGCAAATCGGTGACAGCCTGATGGCTTTGATAGCTTATCGTTTCAGCTTTAAGTCGCTCACCAGCATTTGATGATCACTCAAATTCTCATCCACCATGTCAAATTGTTGTATGGAAAAGGAAGTATCGGGAAGGATGTAATCTATGCGCAGCATCGGTGCGATCGAGTTGTATGTTGAACCAACGCCGAGCGATCGTTGGAGGAACGCATCCTGTCGCTGATTGCGAATATGAAAATAAGTGTAGGAGGTTGGAACATCGTTGAAATCGCCGCAAACGATCGACGCATGCGGGCTCACGTCCGTCGTCTCTCGCACAAGATCGGCTTGCATGCCCCGGTTTGTGAATGCGCCCTTCATTTTGTTGAAAATGTTTTTGGAGGCTTCTATCGCCTGGTCGTTCTGCTCCTTTATCTTATTCATATCAGCATAATCTTCTGTATTGAACCCGAACGACTGCAGGTGGGTGGTATAGATCCTGATCGTATCAGCCGGGATCTTGATATCGACATATAAAAGACTGCCTGTAAAAGTGCCGGGATAATCGCGACGGCCTGAATCTATGATCGGATATTTGGAAAATACGACCGACCCTGAAGTGTAATATCCATTTTGTTTGTTGAAATCGATCGAATAATAAAAATGAGGATATTGTTTGCTGAACAACCCAATATTGTCGGCCTGTTCACCCTGCGTATACGAATGATTGAATTCCTGCAGGCAGATGATGTCAGGCTTAAGGTCGAGAATGGTTTGTGCAAGTTCCCGGCGGTTATGTTGTTTAACTTCTTTATTCGTGCTTAACCCATACATGTTTGCCACGTTCCAACTTACCAGGCGAATGCTGCTCTCGGGTTTTTTGTTTATATCATTACTTGTTATATGCACTGCAAACGTTACCGCGATCTGCTTTGCGCCCAGCAGCAAAGCCAAAACAGGGACCCAGGCGAGCTTTGGCTTTGCCATCAGCCAAAAAAAGAAGACAAAGACCAACAAAAAGAAAAGGTATGGAAAAGTAAGACCGAGGAAACCGATCAGCCACCAACGTTGCGGGTTCAAATAGGGAATTAAGAGTGTAAGTGAATAAATAGTGCAAACGACTATCGTCAGTATAAGCAGAAATTTTTTTACAGTACGTCTTAGAACGCCGCCAGCCATGAGTAAAATAACGAATTAAACACTGATTTATTTCCAGCTAATATCTGTTACCAGCGGATAGTGATCTGATAATTGGCGCTTCACGACGGTGCACTGGTTGATGCGAAAACTGGCGTCTGCAAAACACACGTCAATACGCAATGTAGGCAGTATCTTATAGAAAGTTGCACCAAAACCTGAACCTTTTTCAAGGAACGCATCCTGGAAATTATTTCTTAGCAAACGATAATTGTATGAGCATGGAGTTGTATTCATATCGCCCACATAGATCACCGGATAAGGGCTTTTTGAGATTGAATTCCGAATGATACTCACCTCCTGCTGGTGGAGCTGTTCTGTTTCGCGAAGCTTGTATTGAACAGCTCTCTTGCGGTCATAGGTGATTTGATAAATATCTTTTTGTGACGAAGCAGTGTCTTTGTAAAGATCAAATGATGCAAGATGGCCCGTATAAATTCTGACTGGCTTGTTGTTAAACATTACGGACGCATATATTAAGTTTTCATTTTGTTCTTTGTTGATATTGATCCGTGCGCTGTCAGTAAACGGAAGTTTTGAAAACATGGCCACGCCGTCAGTAACAGTGGCATTCTTCGGACGGATCACCCTGTCGTTTGAAAAAAAATAAAACTTGTATCCGAGACCGTTCATTTCTTCGCGGATTGACGCCCTGCGGCTTCCATTTTCGGTGTTTGAAAATTCCTGCATGCAAACCACATCCGGTTTGTAGTCGGCAATAAGAGCGATCATTTCCGTATCCATGTAAGTGCCGTCTTCGATACTTCCGAAATACTGCACATTCCACGTGAAGGTCCTTAATGCGGAATCATGTTTTGTCGTCTGCCATTCTTGCTGGCGATGGAATGCAATTGTGCGTGAAAGATTGGTGTAGCCAGCAATCAGTGCCAGCAGCAACATGATTGCTAACGGCCTCTTTACAAAAAACGAGATAAATGCGAGGAGCAGTACGAGCGCGAACAAATATGGGAATGCAATTGCGAATAATGTAATATAAGAAAATCGCTCCGGGGAAATATATGCGGTGCAACATGAGACAAGGAATAATGCAACAACAAAAAAGCACGAGGCAGTCCAGGCAGTCTTAAGAAAATATCTCATGCAGTGGTTGGCAGCGGAAATTTAGAAATCTTCCTGGCTCGCCTTTTTTAAAAACTCCTTTTCTTCCTCCGTTAGAAAATGGTATCCTTGTGAATTGATCTTGTCGAGGATCTCATCCAGTTTTTGCTGCGTTACGTGTGGCGTTTTTTCGAAAGGTTTGCGAGTTGCCTTGTAATGGAATTGTTCATCCCTTCGTTTTTGTTCCGGGTTAAAAAGATCATTCACCCAATTGGAAACTGCGAACATCCACGCGCCCGGATCTCTTCCTTTCTTTACCTGGCTGATAAAAAGAAAACCGGTGAGACCACTCGCAAGGTGTGCAATAGCGACTGCACTATTCGTGATGCCGATGGTACTGAAGTCCACTGCAATAAAAACCAACGTGACGACCCACAGCGGGATACCGCCGTTCAACATTGGGAAGATGCGGTAATTAGGTGAGAGGGTCGTGGTTGCTATTGCAACTGCAACAACGGAGGTGGCCGCACCCATAACAGAAAGCGACTGAATATTTGTTTGTAAGCCAGGCAGCAAGTTTGCGGCCAGCACGAATCCAATGGCGCCTAGTATACCTCCGTAGAGGTAAATTGGGAATAATTTTGTGTTTCCCGCGAGGTCCTGCAAAATATATCCAAAGCACCATAGCCACAGCAGGCTGCTGATGAAATACCAAATGCTATCGTGCGAGAACATGTAAGAGATCACAGTCCATGGCCGGCTCAGAATTTTGTCGGTTGCACCGGGCAAGGCGAACCAATTGAGGATCTGCGTTTGAAAAGTCTGCAGATCACCGCCATTACTCATTTGAAAGATCACCTTCGTGAAAAGCAAGGTCACAAACATGACCGCGTTGATGATAATAAGCCACGTAAGTGCATTATTGTCCTGTCCCAACAGTATCGGGTTTCTTCTATTCTGCTCTCTTACTGACATTGCAGATTAAGATTGAAATTCAAAATTATTTAATAAAACGTTCGTCTGTTTGTTTTATTCCAAAAGTATACCAATAAGAAACCGAAAAGTGCCCCACCCAGGTGCGCCACATGGGCGACATTGTCGCCTGCGCTGGTGTTAACGGTGGCAAACAGTTCTATGGCGATATAAATCAGCACCACCCATTTTGCCTTTACCGGAATGGCGAAATAGACATATAAATAGGTGTTGGGAAATAAATAGCCAAACGCCGCAAGGCATCCAAATACTGCGCCGGACGCGCCGATTGTTGATCCGTTCAGATTGTCATTCACAAATTGATTTACCATCCCCCACGCGTGCTGTGCAAAGATTGGGTTACCCGGATTCGACTGCCATTGATTGAGTACATCGCCGGCACCTTCATAAAAAGCACCGATATTTTCTTTTCTATAATAATTAGTGAAATTTTCGAGTGTAAAGTGCTGTTGTAATACATAATAGTCCCTCAGCAAATGTTCAGCATTTACATAGAGCACCGCCATATGACATAATGCTGCGCCCAAACCACAAACAACATAAAAAATGAGAAACCGCTTTGGGCCCCAAAGGTTTTCCAGGACAGAGCCAAACATCCACAGCGCAAACATATTTAATGCGAGATGCAATATGCTTGAGGTATCGTGCAGGAACATGTACGTAAAAAATTGCCAGATCCGAAACCGCGAACTTTGCCACGTATGCAACGCAAAAACGTCTTCCATCATCGTGGTGTGATTGACGTGCAAAACCGTTTGTTGGATCAAAAAAACAAGGACATTAATGATGATCAGGTTTTTGATGACAGGAGGTAAGATCTGGAAACTGCCCGGTCTGAATTCTCTCATTGAATTTTGTTATTCTGTTTTCAATTTTAGTTGCATTACGTTTTCAATATGATGCGTATGCGGAAACATGTCGACAGGCTGAATTTTTTCAACCGAATAGGCATCTTTCAAAATACTGATATCCCTGGCCTGGGTGGCAGGATTGCAACTCACGTATACAATAACAGGCGCCCTTACCTGTAATAGTTTTTCTACCAGTTTGCCGTGTAACCCGGCACGAGGCGGATCAACGATAATTACGTCCGGATTCCCGTTTTCTTCAAAAAATGTTTCGGTGCAGGTATCTATTACATCCCCTTTGTAAAACACCGCATTGCTGATGTTGTTGAGCGCTGCATTTTCTTTTGCGTCGGCAATGGCCTCGGCGATAAGCTCAACGCCAACGATCTTTTTTGCAGAACCGCTTACAAAAATACCTATGCTGCCGGTACCACAATACAAATCGTACACAGTTTGATGACCGGTCAATGCGGCAAATTCGCGGGTAATGCTGTACAATTTTTCAGCTTGCCTGGTGTTCGTTTGAAAGAATGATTTGGGACCGATCTTGAATTGAAAATTTTCGAGCTTTTCGATGATGTAACCTTTTCCAAATACAATCTGCGGATTGAGGTCGAAGATGCTGTCGTTTCTCTTAGCGTTGATGGTGTACAACAGCGTTGTTATTTGCGGGAAATGGCCCTGTATAAAATTGAAGAGAGGCTGCATCCGTTTACGGTCCTCATCTGTGATGATAACATTCACCATCATCTCACCGGTGGTCGCCATCCGTACCTGCATATTTCTCAGCCATCCATTGTGCTCGCGGAAGTCATAAAAATGGAAATTTTGTTCGCGGCTAAATTCAGCGATCGCGTTTCGTAGCAGGTTTGTTGGCTCGCTTTGCAGCCAGCACTTTTTGATCTCAACCACTTTATCAAATACCCCCTTTGCGTAAAATCCTGCTACACTTTTTATGGCGACCGCTTTCACATTAGCGCCATCAGCGATCAGTTTTCTAAATTCATTCTCCGGTATGAACTGCTTGCATGAAAAAGCGTATTCAAGCTTGTTTCTATAGTACCGCGACTCTTCCGCGCCAATGATCGGCAAAATGGTTGGCGCCTGTATCTTGCCAATACGTGCCATCATATCGCCGACCTGTTTCTCTTTGTAATGCAGTTGTTTTTCATACGGGAGCATTTGCCATTGACAACCTCCGCACACGCCAAAATGTTCACAAAAAGGGTCGACTCTTTCTTCCGAAAACTTTCGAAAACGCAGTGGAAAGCCTTCGGCCCAGTCTTTTTTATTCTTAAAAACCTGGACGTCCACAATGTCCCCCGGAACTGTATTCTCAATAAATACAACCTTACCGTTAAGCTTCGCCAATGACTTTCCTTCGGCCGCATAATTTTCTATGCGGAGCTCTTCTAAGATCACCGGTGCTTTATTACGCCTCACCGGGCAAAGGTAACAGATGGGGCGAAGGAAAAAGCTAAACAAAATCCAATGATTGTTTCCCTGAAGAGGCTGCGTCACGATTAATTTATACAGGTTTGTCCTGGACTTGATCAATAAATTTTTTAACAGGCAAATTTTTTTAAAATGAAAACTTTCATCTCCGCAATAATTATCACGATCTGTTTTACGGTAATTGGAACAGGCTGTACCAAATCTTCAGATGTACCGTTACGTGCACCTCATTCAGTGCACATAGATACTTTTCATGTAGGAGTCTGGCAAACGCCACGCGTAATCACAGACAGTATTTAAGAAGCAGGAAAATATCAACGCAAGCGGTCAATGCTGGTTTTTTTGCCGGGACCGAATCAACAACAAACACATAGGTAGCCGTGCCCGCGCTGTTTTACATACGCTTAACAAAAGCAAATGGATATTGGAATATATTTACGCCAATTTTAAAAGGATGAGGCGATTTACAGCAGCGGTGATAATTCTTTCTTCTATAATTTTCACTGATCCCGCACAAGCCCAAACACCGCCACAAGGATACGAGATCACGGCTTCCACTGATTTCAAAAACTCGATGTTGTATTTGGGCAGCTATTACGGCAAGAAAAAGATTTTAGTTGACTCAGCATTAGCCGACAAAAAAGGGATTGCGCAGTTTAGAGGTACCAAAAGGCTGCCAATGGGCATCTACTTCCTCGTGTCTCCGCAGAAAGTAATTCTTTTTGAATTATTAATGGATTATGGTCAGCATTTCAGCCTTGTTTCAGATTCAACAAAACCCGGAGACGTGAAATTCACCGGCTCGCCGGATAACACGCTGTTCGCGGATTACACGGTGTTCCTTACCCAAATTTCCCCAAGCCTCAATCTTCTTCAGGAACAGCTAAAAACCGCGAAGAATCCGCAGGACTCAGCCGCGGCTACACAAGAGTATATAAAGGCTTCAAACAAGCTGACGGAATACAGGAACAATGTTATAAATAATCAGCCGAACTCAATGCTCGCCGCCTTGTTGCAGATCGCAAAAATTCCTGACCGGCCCCAGCCGCGCGTACTCGCGAATGGAAAGATCGATTCACTCTATCCATTTTATTTTGTGAAGGAGCATTATTGGGATAATGTGAATTTTAATGATGACATGCTGCTGTATACTCCTTTCTTCGAACCCAAGCTTGACGACTATTTCAAATATTACGTCGCACCGGATCCGGATTCTATCATCAACGAAGTAAATTATATCCTGCTTTCATCAAGAGAAACGAAAGACCTTCATAACTACCTGCTTGCTAAATTTACCGACAAGTACATCAACCCCGAATATATGGGACAGGACAAAGTGTTCCTCTTCCTGTTTCAGAATTATTATGCAAAGGGCGACACTACGTGGCTGAACGAAAAGCAGAGAAAATATATTTTTGACAGGGCATACAGCCTTATGGCAAACCAAATCAATGAACCCGCGGCACCGCTGGATCTTACCGACACTGCGGGCCGATCGGTTTCATTGTATGAAATAAAAGCGCCGCTTACTTTTGTTGCTTTTTGGGACCCGCATTGCAGCCATTGCCAACTGCAGATCCCAAGGCTTGATTCGTTTTTCGAGGCAAAATGGAAAACGGAAGGGGTGAAGATCGTTGCTGTTTGCGTTAATGATTATGTGCTGGACGACTGGAAAAAATTTATAGGAGAACATAAGCTGAACGGATGGATCCATGCTTATGAAACAAAAGAACGGAGAACACAACTGGAAGCAGCGAACCTGCCGGATTACCGGCAGCTCTACGATATTTCCCAGACACCAACATTTTTTTTACTCGACGAGAAAAAACGGATCATTGCAAAAGGCCTGAGCCTGGACCAGTATGACGGATTGATCGATACCAAACTAAAATCTGTTTCTTCGTCGCAATAACTGTATATGAAAATCAAAAGAATTCTGATTGCTACTTTTTGCGGCCTGCTTTTTATTTTACACGCGAAAGGACAAACCCTTTTTACATACGGCACCCACGCAGTAGACAAGAACGAGTTTCTAAAGGCATACAATAAGAACCCGGATACAACCGGTGACAGGGCGGAAAAAATGCGCCAGTACCTTGACTTGTACATAAACTTTCGTTTAAAACTACAGGCAGCTTACGACGAAGGAGTAGACAGCAATGAACAAATAAAAACGGAGGCAGACAATTTCAAAGACCAGTTGACGGAAAATTTTATCAACGACCAGTCTGATCTGCGCGAGTTAGTTCACGAAGCTTTTCTGCGCAACAAAAAAGACATTTTAGTGCAACAGGTTTTTGTGGCCGCCGGCACAGACACCGCTGCAGCTTACGCTCAAATCTCAAAAGCTTATAACGAACTGAAAGCCGGCAAAAACTTCGATTCGGTCACAAAGAAATATTCCAGTGATTCAGCAGTGCGCGCATCCGGCGGAACGATCGGCTATGTGACTGTATTTACCTTGCCCTACTCAATTGAAAACATTATTTATTCCCTGAAACCAGGAGGTTTTTCAACGATCTACAAAAGCAAAGCCGGTTATCACATCTTCAGGGACGCGGCCGAACGGCCCGCATTAGGAAGACGCAAGGTGCAACAACTACTATTTCCCGTGCTTCCATTTTTTAACGATGAACAGAAAGCTGCTTCAAAAGCGGAAGCCGATTCTGTTTACAATGTGCTTCAAAAAGGTGGCGCATTCACGCCGTTGCTCGCAGAGTATGGCCATAGCAGCGAAGGACAGGAGGGGAACACTGTTGAAATAAAAGTTGGTCAGTATAACGGCAACTTCGAAAAAGAAGTGTTTGGTCTAGCCAAACCCGGCGATCTTACACGGCCATTTAAAACAGAATACGGGTACAATATTGTTAAGCTGGTAGAAATTATTCCGCCAATCACCGACGAAAGCGACGTAGAGAGCGCCGCTTATCTGCAGGAGCAGATTAAAAAGGACGGCCGCCTGGATGTTGCGAAACAAAAGATGATACCGAGGTGGCTTGCGCTTACACACTTCAAAGCACAGCCGTATAACCAGGCAGATCTTTGGGCTTATTCAGACAGTGCTTTGAAAATGGATGAGGATACGATGCCTGCTCTATATAAGGGTATTAAGCCGTCTACCACCTTGTTCGAATTTGAAAAAAAGAAGACACCTGTGAGTGAGTGGATCGCCTACCTAAGATTCATGCAGGGAACTACGCAGGCTACACCGCAGGGTCGATATGAAAAAATGATGCGCGATTTCACGAATGGTTCATGCGAGGGTTACTATAAAGAACACATCGAAGACTTCGCTCCTTCGATAAAAGAACAGTTGAAGGAATTTAATGACGCGAACATGTTGTTTTTTGTGATGGACAAACACGTATGGAGCAAGGCACCTGAGGATACTGCCGGGTTAAATCAATATTACAAAGAGCACGCTGATCAATATAAATGGAATAAAAGCCTCTCTGCTGTTGTGATCTCAGGCCCGGACAAATCCGTGATCACAGAAATTGCCGCCAGGGTAAAAGAACACCCTGCCGACTGGCGTAACATCATCACACCTTACGGCAGTACGATCTATGCTGACAGCAGCAGGTTTGAGGCCGATCAGCTACCTGTAAAACAGTCGTTGAAATTTGAAAAAGATTTTCAAACTGATCCGGAAGCAAACGATGCCGGCGATGCATTCACGTTCGTTCACGTGATGCAAATATTTCCGCAACCCGAGCCGCGAAGTTTCGAAGAGGCACGTGGCCTCGTCATCAACGATTACCAGCAACAGCTCGAGCAGCAATGGGTTGACGGGTTAAAGAAAAAGTACCCGGTAAAAGTGAATGACGCAGTTTTAAAAACGATTCGTTAAGAAAAAAAATAGCCGCAATAAGGATCTCATATTACGGCCGTCTACTCCAGAAAAATCAATGCTAAATCATGCTTGTGCAAGCAACCAAAAAAATTTTTTCTGTGTTTGATACAGTTTATCTTTACTGAGAGTTCTACTCACGCACAACACGAAAACCTGCGACATGACACAAGTTGCGACCGGAATTATTATTGCTTACCTAATTACCTTTTTCCTGCTGCCTTTGATAATTCGAATCGCTCACGACAACAAGC
>DASQJI010000203.1:0-7113 GCA_035631175.1 Parafilimonas sp. | reverse complement strand
TGGAGATCAAGGAAACGCGTGTAAGTAAGATCGAACACATTGGCGAAACGCTTTATCAACTTCTTCGCCTCTTCAGACAGTTCTGTTTCCTGCAAAGCAAACAGTCCACCGGCCTTAAATATCGCAGCGTAGTAATATTGTTTTTGTACTTTATCCAGTGATAAAATAAGCTCTGATTCCGGCAGTCTGAAATTTGGTCCCCGTACTGCCTCGTAATACCGGATCATGTCTTCACCCTGCAAAACATAAAAGAAATCTTCCTGCTGCTTCAACCATGCATCGAAAGCACGTTGTAACAGCGGGTGAATATCCATTGATTCATTTCCTGAGACTTCGATTGTACTTCCGCTTTGTGACTGATGTGCGGTCCAGACTTCTGCACTCTTTCTTTCTTTATTAAGAATTCCAATGCCGCATCGCGTCATGCCCAGATCGAGTTTGTCCATTTCTTCAAACACCGTTGCAACTGCTGAACTCAGATCTTCGGTTTTGTGCATTGCCATTGCTTGTGCACGCACTCTTTCCAAAGCTGCTTCAATCATTGCCTCCCTTGCGCGGGCCTCAGCCAACTGGAGATCACTGAAGCGCGTGTACGCTAAAGAAAAAACAGCCGTTGCTCGTCGCAGCAGATCCCAGCTTTCAGCAGAGATGTCACCGGGCGATGCAGCACCCATGTAGCCATTGGAAAACTTTAGTAAATGATACGTCCTGTCGGGGATCTCGTTTCCATAGTATCCGCTGAGCAGTTTTGAATGTTCAGAACAATAGGTGATCCATTCTTTCCTGTTCTGACCCTGCATCAAAATCGAAGTTTGTTTTTGATCGGAGGTATAAAACTTCAGCATCTTTCTTCCCACCCATGTATCATTTAGCTGCATGGTCATATGGTCAGCTACCAGTTTCCTTTCGCCTTCGCGGATATCTTTGATGGCGAACCAGCACTCAGTCAATCCTGACACTTCATTGTGGATGTATATAGAACTTGTTTCCAGTTCTTCGACGCCGAGCAAACCCATTTCTTTACGAAGTAATTGTGCTACTTCAATAAGCTCATTTGGTTTTTGCATCGCCATCGCCCGCGCTCTCACTTTTTCCATCGCTGCTTCAATTTGCGATTCACGTGCCTGGGCTTCGGCATTTTTAAGATCCATGAAACGTGTGTAAGATTGCTCAAAGACTTTTGCAAATCGCTCCGAAATAAGAATGGCTTCCTTATCAAGCGGCTCAAAAGAGGAAAACATAAACCAACCACGCGAAAAAAAAGCAATGTTGTGATGTCTCTTATTGTTAAAATGCGCATCATTTACAGGTAGTCCCATCCTGTCACGAACATATCTTAACCATTCTTTCAACTCATCACCTTCCAGTAGAATTGACAATGATTTATAGCCTTTTTTCCATGCGTCATATATTTTTCGAAAAGATGTTTTTTCGTTGAGATCTGCTTTAAATTGTCTTTTCAAACTCGTACCTAATTGGTCTGTTACCCATCCATTACCAATGCCCTCTTCTTCATTAACAATGTAAATACTGAAACGATCGGTTTTGTTTCCGAGATCCATTATTTGCTTGAAAAGAACGGAGGCTGTTTCTGCAAGCTCATCAGATTTTTGCATGGCCATTGTTCTTGCCCGAACTCGTTCTAATGCGAGTTGAATTTGCGACTCCCTTGCCTGCGCTTCTGCGTTTTGCAGATCCAGGAAGCGGGTATAAGTTTGTTCAAAGACAGCCGCAAATCTTTCCAGCAACTTTATGCTTGCGACTGACCTCGTTTCATTGGACTGAACATTCAGTAGCCCTTTGGAGAAAAAGGCAACGTTTATAATTCGCCGTGTTTCGTCTTCATTAACTGCGGCGCCTCCCATGCCGGCCCGGTATTCCATAAATTCCCGAAGTTCTGTACCACTGAGGTCGATGACGACAGACTTTTCGCCGGCCTTCCATGCTTGATATATTTTGCGGGTAACATGCGGCTCGTCTAGTGAAAATTTGAACACACGGTTCATCTGGTTCCCATACATTGTAACCCAATATTCGATCACACCTTCGTCTTCATTAATGATACCCACCGTTGCCTGGTCGGGATTCTCGCCTAACTCTCTGAACTGTTGAAAAAGAATATAAACGGCCTCCGCCAATTCAGCGCTGTTATGCATCGCCATCGTTCTCGCGCGCACTCTTTCCAGCGAAAGTTGCACCTGCGCTTCTCTTGCTTGCGCTTCTGCTTTTTCAATGTCCAGGTATCTCCGGTAGGAAAACTCAAACACATTGCGAAAACGTTTGAATAAATCGATATCCTCTTCGCCTAATGGTGAGTAGGTAGATATCCCCAACGCAACAGGGCCGAGTGAAAACCAATAATAATTGAGCGATGATGCTGTGTATAAGTAATCATCAATAAAAACATTTGTCGTTTTTTGGTAAGCGACCCAGTCTTTTACTTCATCGCCATTGATGTGCGTGATAAAAAATTCTCCATTTCCTTTTAGCATCTTCTGCGCAAAGGCTTCATGAATTTTATTATTTGTGTACGTTGTTTCAGTAATAAATGTTTTGTCATGCTTAGCATAATATTCGTAATTCATGTATGTGCCCTTCGCTTGATAAAAGATGGCAGTTTGTACATTACGAATTTCTTTTACAGCAAGCAGCTCCAGTTGGTGTGAAATAGTTCTGCACACGTCAAGCATATCATCCGCCTTATTTATGCTCATGGCAACCGTTCTTACTCTTTCGAGTGAAGATTCAATTTCCAGTTCACGGTTTTGTGCTTCTACTGCTTTTCTTTTTTGTTCCAGTTCTTCGATGGTTTCTTCCAGTAGTACGGCAGTGGTGTGTTTTACTTTTTCGGTGCGGTCGAGTTTAAAATCAGTGATGGTCCATTGCTTATCAGCTTCAACCAGGCTTTTCAGGAGCGCCTGTTTTGCTTCGTCATTCAGTTGCTCATTCTGTAGAATGAGGCTATAGATATTTTGTAGATAAGATTTCATGCGGATTTCTGAAAATGGTTTTTGACGCCGCGGATTCCTTATGCAAAGTCAGTAATGTTCTTCCTGAACGCAAACTATTTTTCTTTTAATGCCACTACGCAAGCGGTGAGGTTATGCATTTCAAGGTTGCCGCCTGTTGCCCTGGCGAGTTCGGCATTGCTGAACATCCCTGCAATTGGTGCGTTCCATACTTTGCTCATTCCTTCGATCTCTTCCCCGATCAGCGGGCCCAATGCTACAAACCTGCCCGCACAACTAAATATGATCACTGCATCCGCATCTGGTATTTCCGTTGCTTTCAGATCTTCGCAGGCACTGATAACTTTGTCGATCACGTCAAAATCGGGTGGCAAAGAAAACCGGATCTTAGACCCCTGCGGCACTGTACCGCTGCAATAAAAAGAATGGTCACTCCAGTCTATCAATAAACCCGGCCGCATCACAGGATCTCCCCTTTCTCTTTGCAATTGCAATGGAAATTGTGTAGCCACTTCTATTGAAAAATCAGTCTTTTTTTTTATCTGGAGGCCACCATATTTCGCCGTCAGGTCAAGCACCGGCATGTCATCAACTGTATACACGTGATTCCCCTCGCTTTTGGTAACAGTTCTCACCGTGCCCACAGCTTTCCATCCACAGGTTGCTCTGCCTTTCATATCGATCTTGTCTTCATCAAAAGCAACCATTACCATTCCTCTGCTGGTTTCGCCGTGATTCGTAAATACAAATTGTTCCGTGAACAAAAAGTCATCACCCGCCATGCAACCATAAATATTCACATGTTTTCCGATCACGTCTTCAAATCCAAATAGCAATTGCTCCGCATCTGTTTCCGTGTGACTGCCCGCTATAAAAAAGGCAGGGCGGGGAAACCGCTCCAAACCTTTTTTAGCAAGCCCGGCAGCAACCTCGCGGTAGTTCTTGTCAGGATACTCTTGAAGAAGTACAGTAAAATAGTCCGTGTTTATGTCGAGGAGCATGATTGCGGACGCTTCCCTTTCCACTGTGTCATCAATAAAGCCTCCGTTGGTGGTGGCACCGAAAACAGCAATGCCGGCGTCCGTGAATATCCGGGTGATCGCGGCACGGTCCTGTTTGATAGAAACAAAAGCGATAGCCAGCGTGGGCTTGAAATCATCGGCCTTACTTGCCGTCAATGCGGATTGAATTTCCTGTAGCGATATTCCCTTTATTGATTTTGCTTTCATGAACGTTATTGTCCCGGTAAAATAATTGTAAATTCACTTCGTTTGCCTTCCTTTGTCTCCACTTTTTCACCAACATTTTCCTCAATGATGTCAGAACGTAAACTAAAACTTCGTGCGTTTCCCTGGCGGGTGAATCCTTGTTGCAAGATCATTGAGTTAGTTGCTGCGACACTATAATTAAGCAACAGGTAACTGGATAATAAACCTACTACCTTCCTCCTCCTCAGTTTCGACTTTTATCTCACCACCATGCGCTTTGATGATATCATAGCTCAAACTTAAACCCAACCCTGTTCCCTGGCCTGTTGGTTTGGTAGTAAAGAACGGTTGAAAAATCTTATCAATTATATTTCGAGGAATACCGGGGCCATTGTCGGTAACTTTTATTTCAATCTTATCACTCAACTTTTTTGTGACAATAGTGACTGTTGGGACGTAGGGCGCGCTATTAGCGTCGAGCTGTGAGCTGTCAGCTTCGAGCTGCCCGAAACCCCGGGGGTTTTCAAAAGTCTCGGGGATTTTTGCTTTTTCGCCCACTGCGTCAGCCGTCGCCGAGGCTTTGGCGGACACGGCGTAAAACGCATTGTTGTACAAATTCAACAGCACTCTTCCAAAATCCTGGGGAACGATATTTAATTTACTAATCGTATCATCGAAATCCGTGTGAAGGGTTGCGTTGAAATTCTTGTCCTTGGCTCGCATACCATGATAACTCAATTGTAAATATTCGTTTGCCAAAGCATTCACGTCCGTTAGTTCTTTTTCCCCTGTGCTTGCTTTTGAATGTTGCAACATGCCTTTTACAATAGCATCGGCGCGCCTGCCGTGATGGTTTATTTTTTGTTCGTTATCGATCACATCGTTTGCAATTGCTTTTACCTCTTCAATGTTCCCTTTGTCAATTTCATCTTTCAGTTCCTCAAGCAGTTCTTTATTAACATCGGAAAAATTATTCACGAAATTCAATGGGTTCTGAATTTCATGCGCAATGCCCGCTGTGAGCGCACCAAGCGAAGCCATTTTCTCCGATTGCACAAGTTGTGACTGTGTTGACCTCAATTCATTCAAAGTGGTTTCAACAATTTCTTTTTCATCTTTTAATTCCTTTGTGCGTTCGGTAACTTTTTGTTCCAGTATTATTTTTTCTTTTTTTAATGTCCTGGTTCGCCATTTAATAAATATCCAAACAGCACTTATAAACAAGACAGCGTACAATGTATAAGCCCACCATGTTTGCCACCAGGGCGGTAATACCGTTATTTTGATTGATTTCTCAGACCGTACTCCGTAGCTTGTGACTGCTCTTACTTTGAAAACATAATGTCCCTGCGGTATATTAAAATAATAAGCTGCTTTTTCACCTGGCGCATCCCTCCATGCATTTTCATATCCCTCCAGCATGTACTGATGAATATTATTTTCCGGATCGCTAAAATGTATAGCCGCAAAGTCAATAGAAAAGATATTTTGCTTATAATTAAGCGGTATCTCTTTTGCATCTTCAAGTGTGCCTTTTAATAATCCCTCTATACCTGGCCTTACCCGGTGACCATCAATTTTGAAATCGGTAAGCACTATTTGCGATGGTATATTATTGATCACTTCATAGGGAAAACATTTGTAATAACCACGCCGGTTACCAAAAAACAGCTCACCCTTTGAACTTATAAAGGATGGTTGAAATGGTAAATCACCGACGCCGAAAACGCCAAACTTGTCACCATAAATATTGAGTTCATTTTTTGGAGGATTATATCTGAAAATCCCTATGGCAGTAACACCCCAAATGTTCTTCTGTCCATCTTCAATCATAGATATCACTCTTGTTTTCCTGAATTCTGATCCTTCGGGGCCTACCGGGATAAAAGAATCCAATGAATCATTGCGATAAAAAAGGCCCTGGCTTGTACCGACCCACATTTTTCCGTCACTGCTCTTTAAAATACCTCCCACGGTTAGCTTTTCCAGGTAGTGTTTAAATTTTCTTGTTTTTTTGTTGAATAGATCAAGTGCTGCGCCTTCTTTACTCCAGACGCTTATCCATATATTTCCGTCACCTTTGTCTAAAAAAGCAGCAACTGCTGTCAGGGATCCTGGCGGCCCCGTTGAAATGCTGTTTGGGTCTGCAGGATTGTTTACGTAATTAGTAATCACACCCGTATTATTGTTTTGAACAGCCATCCTGCCACCGGTTAATCCGAAATAAGTTTCGTTACCTGTTTCAAGTACAGTAACCAGTCCAGTCGCATCCTCGTCTTTAATATGAGGATCGTAAAAATATCTTGTAAACCTACCCGTTTGGGGGTCAAAAAGGTTTCCGCCATTCCACGTTCCTACCCACCATTTCCCATCCCGTCTGGGCAATATAAAAATGCTGGTATTGGAACTTATCGAAAAAGGATCGGCTGGATCATGTAAAAAATATTTTTTTTGATTTGTTTTGGCGTCTACCATTACCAATCCCTTGTTTTCCTCAGTCATCCATAAGTTTTTGGAAGAATCTTCAAACAAAAGAGCAACATTTGCATCCATCTTTACAGCCGAGAAACCGGTTTGTAAAGGGTCAACCCTGAAAAGCTCGTTAACCTCATTGCTTATCCAAACTGTGCCATCTTTTGAAACATAACATTGCCAGGTGCTGTTATCAGTGTATCCTTTGGCTCTTTTTTTATCATCACTATTAAAATGATCGATCTTTTTTGTTTTGGCATTATAACAAACAATTCCTTCCGAATAAGTGCCTATCCATATTTTTCCCGCTACATCTTCTGCGATAAAAGTTATATGATCAATATGATTCCCTTTTTTAACTGGCGGACGACATAATTTTTCAGGATGCAATGCATCATAAGTAAGTCTCTCAAAGGTTCCATTTTGCCTGTTCATTAAATGCAGGCCATCACCATCCGTCCCTA
>DASQJI010000202.1:0-2005 GCA_035631175.1 Parafilimonas sp. | reverse complement strand
CACAGATTTCTACCCTGCAAACGGAGAAAATTTCTACCGCATCAAGTCGATTTCAAAAGATGGCGTGGTAAAATATACAAGTGTTGTAAAAGTAAATTTTGTAAGCGCCTCATCGTCGATCGTTCTTTCTCCAAACCCGGTTACAGATATCTTGCAGATCCAGGGGCTATCACCATCAATGAAAACAATTTCCGTATTTGATGTAAAAGGAAAATTGTTGCGACAAATAACAACTTCAAACCACAGTTATTCATTCAATACAAAACAACTTTCAGCAGGAATTTATTTTGTGCGGATCGATGAAGGCAATCATGCAACCACAACAACGAAGTTTATTAAAGAATGAGAACGCAGTCAGACGCCGTCGCGTCATACCGATATCGTAAATTATTTATCAACCACAAATAAACACTATGAAAATTCTTACTCTGTTTTTAGTTGCGTGCATGTCGTTAACCATCACTATTTGTTTCTCGCAAGCCGGGACCCTCGATTCTACTTTTGGCAACGGCGGCAAAGTGATCACTCATTTCGGAAGTTACCTAGATGGCGGCGGATCTGCCATGGCCTTACAGGCAGACGGGAAAATCGTTGTGGCGGGTACATCTTCTGATTCCAACGAGGGTGATTTTGCGGTGGCCCGATACAATTCCGATGGAGAACTCGACAGTTCTTTTGGAGTCGATGGCAAACTAATGACAGATTTGAATGATAGCAGCGATCACGCTTCTTCCGTTAATGTTTTAGATGACGGAAAGATACTTGTGACCGGTTACATCCTCGGCAGTTCACGTCTTTATTTTGCTATGGTTAGATACACTTCAAATGGAACAATCGATAGCAGCTTTGGTGTGGACGGTAAAGTTATCTCTGATCTGGCGGCCGGCGGCCACAACGTTTTGATATTGCCCGATGGAAAAATTTTGCTTGACGCGGGTGTGGGTCTTGAATGGCCAAACAGCGCTTTTTTTATGACACGCTTCAATCCAAATGGAACCCCTGACAGCAGTTTTGGGGTGAATGGCTTCGGGGATACAATTTATTTTAAGGACGCGTTTTCCAACAGTGCCATAGCCCTGCAGAATGATGGAAAAATCATCGTAGGAGGCTCTGCCGGAGTTACACAAGGAGACGGTTCTTATTTCGAAGCGTTACGGCTGAATGCGAACGGAACAATTGATAAGAACTTTGGCTCAAACGGCCGCGTCATTACATTTCACATATGGGATTGGGCTCACTCCTTTGCAGTGATTGTGCAACCGGATGGAAAAATTATTCAGGCCGGAGATCGTTACCTGAGAGATGATTTAGACTTTGCATTAGTACGCTACAAACCAAATGGTGAACTTGACAGCACCTTTGGTCTGGACGGAATAGCATCTACTAATTTTGGCAATGAAGACGATCTCATACAGGCGATCGCGATACAGTCTGACGGAAAAATTGTTGCGGCAGGTTTTAGCGGGCACGATTCGCTTGGATTTACCAGGACTTATGATTTTGCGCTGGCGCGATATACACAAAATGGACAGCCCGATAGTTCGTTTGGTAGAAAGGGAAGAACGACCACTGATTTTGCAAATGGGGGAGATTACGGAGACATCGCTAACGCAGTATCTGTTCAGGCAGACGGAAAAATTGTTCTGGCCGGCTCTGCAGGCAATGATTTCGCCCTCGCCAGGTATAATAACAACGATGGAGTTCTTGCCTCAGGCACCATCGCTCTAAAAGCGTATTCAGTTGGGGGCAATGTGAAAATTGAGTGGATATCCTTAAATGAATTGAATATTTCTCAATACAACGTTGAACGTTCAGTTGATGGCAAAAATTTTATTTCGATAGCAAATATAAAGGCACAGAATAACGGTGAACCAAAAACTGAATACAGCTACACAGATTTCTACCCTGCAAACGGAGAAAATTTCTACCGCATCAAGTCGATTTCAAAAGATGGCGTGGTAAAATATACAAGTGTTGTAAAAGTAAATTTTGTAAGCGCCTCATC